>JAWXUJ010000233.1:0-3060 GCA_044432765.1 Eubacteriales bacterium
GGTTTTTTGCTGTAAAAGTTGACGGAAAACCTTCACAACGCTCTGTTTTGGCAAGCTACATCCTTAGTTTACCAGATGTTTCCTGCGAAATCTCGCGAAATTTGGTTATGCGTCCAAGGCGACAGATGGGGTGGTGGTTTCCACCTCTGTGGTCGTGGTTTCTGGGACGGTTTCCTCTGGTGTCACCGTGGTTTCTGGGACGGTTTCGGTGACTTCAGGGGTGGTGGTTTCAGGAGTGGTGGTTTCAGGGGTGGTGGCATCCGTTGTGCCGGTGTCGGTGGTGCCGGCATCCGTTGTGCCGGTGTCGGTTGTGCCGGCATCCGTTGTGCCGGTGTCCAAAGCAGTTTCACCCTCTGTGGTGGTGTCTGTGGTTGGGAGCACACCGGTGGTTGTGAAAATTTCTGCATCTTCTTCGCTAAGACCCATGGTGCCCACTGTGGTCACCCGGTCGCGGGATTGGAAGTTGCTATAGGCCACTTTTTCCTTGTCGCCGATGGGGTTGCCGTCTGCATCCACGTATTGTTTGTAGGTCTGGACTTTGTAGCCGGTATAGGCTGTGACGGTGACTTCTTTATAGTCGGTGGACTTGGTCTCGTCCCCTTCGGTTACGTCTTTCCAAGCGGCGGTGCTGATGACTTCATAGGACATTTCCACGAACTTGTCAGCGGTTTGGGTGCCCCAAAGTTGGACGGTGACGTAGCCGTCTTCCACCACGGTGTCCACCCGAATGGGATAGTCGGTGGAGTTTTTAAATTTATAGTCCAGACTGCCCCAGTAGATGGTGGCATCCATGCCCATGGGCACGTAGGTAACCAAGAACATATGCTCGGTGCGTTCGGTGACTTCCAAATCCGCCAACAACGTTGCCATGTAGATGGTGGAGGCCACTTGGCAGACGCCGCCGCCCAGTTGGGCTTCGGTGTTGCCACTGACGTAGACGGAGGCGGCTTGGTAGCCCTTGGCGGCAGTCCGTTCGCCAACGATGTCGTTGAAGGAGAACTCGTCGCCCGGGTTCAAAATGGTGCCGTTGATGGCTTCTGCCGCCAGCTCCAGGTTGGTGGTACGGGCGGTGTTCCACACGTGGGAGTCAGAATATTCGCCCAAAACGTCGGCGAAAAGGATTTCCTCCAGAGAGGCCATGGTCACTTCGGGGAGCATTTCTTCCAGTTGGAAGGTGAGGACAGCGCCCTCTTCTGCCATCATTTGTTTTTGGTTGGCGGCCTCCACATCGAAGCCATAACCGGTGATTTCGGGCACGATGGTCTTTGTTTCCTTGTCGTAGTAGGCATCTTCCACCGTGACGCTCAGCTCATTATAGATGGCGGTCATGTCCACTGGTTCGTATGGCACTTCGTCGTAGGCATATTCCAGGGCGGTGTAGTCGTTGCTGTAAAGGGCGACCAGTACCGTTTCTTTCAAGGTGTCGATATTCAGGGAGCGTTGGCTAGAGCCGACCGTGACGGTGATGATTGCGCCGTCGATGGAATAAGAGGAGTTTTTCTTTTCAGAAATGGCGGTGGCTTCTGCCTCTGCCAAAACTTCATTCACATAGTCCTCGTTGAAGCTCATCCGGTCAATGATGGCAACGGCTTCGTCCTCGGTGATGAAGCTACGGCTCAATGCGTCAAAGACGGAGCCGTCGCGCCCCTCTTCCCATGCCAACTGGACGGCGCCAGCCACATCATAGGTGACGTTCAACTCTGCGCCGGAGAAAACCAGTTGGTCTTCCCCAATGTTGACCACCAAATCTTTGATTTCGTAGTCCTCCGCCAGGGCGGAATTGACGGCATCGATGGCTTCTTCCACGGTCAACCCGCCCACGGACACACCGGCAACAGACAGGCCAGGGAAAATGGTGTCGGAGGATTTCAGGGAGGTGGAATAGGCAAAAATGCCCACAGCGCCAGCCAAAATCAGGGCAAATATTGCCACAGGAACGCCCACCGTCAGAGCCTTAGACTTTTTAGCGGCTGGCTTTTTGGCCTTTGTCGTCTTCTTTTTCACAGGCTTTGCCTCTTGGGCACCCGCCGTTCTTGGTTTTTCAAATTTACCTTTCATTGTATCTCCATTTCATCATTAGAAATTATAATCCATTGAAACCGCAACGGTTCATATTATATTGTACTACATCGTCGCACAAAAAACAAGGTTTTTTTCTACTTATCCGCTGTATTTACAAGGAATTCATACCGTTCCACAATCCGTTGGGCAACTTTCAATGGGTTTTCGCCCTTTAGCATTTTATATCGGATGGCCGGCTTGGTGCCGGAGACGAAGAGGATGCGTTTCCCAAATTCTTCCTCCATACCCAGGGCGGACAGGGCGCCGAAGTTGAGATTGTCCATAGTAAATAAAATTTCGCTTTGTTTTTGTGCGATTTCCACAATGCCAGTTTGGGCGGCCTGGGCGCGGAGTAGGGCGACGGAGATCAGGTTCATGACGCTTTTTGGGAGGTCGCCGAACCGATCCACGATTTCGTCCAGAAGTTCGTCGCCGTCTTCCTGGGTGCGAATGGCTGCCATACGGCGGTACAAGTCCATCCGTTGCTCGCCGGAGGCCACAAATTCCTTGGGAATGTTGGCGGAAACCACCAAATCGGCGGAGCAGGATGGTTCCACTGGGCGAACGTCGCCACGTTCCTCCACCACGGCTTCTTCCAGGAGTTTTAGGTACATATCGTAGCCCACGGACATCAGGTGTCCCGACTGTTCGGCGCCCAACAGGTCGCCGGCGCCCCGGATTTCCAGGTCCCGCATGGCGATTTTGAAGCCGGAGCCGAACTCGGCGAAGTCCCGAATGGCGGAGAGCCGTTTGTCTGCCACTTCTGTCAGGACTTTTCCCTTTTTATAGGTCAAATAGCAGAAGGCATGACGGTTGGAACGTCCCACCCGACCCCGGAGTTGGTGGAGCTGGGACAGGCCGAATCGGTCGGCATTTTCGATGATTAGGGTGTTCACGTTGGAGATGTCGATGCCGGTTTCGATGATGGTGGTGCAGACCAAAATTTGGATGTCCCCGCTGTTCATGTCCTCCATGACCTGGGAAAGTTGGGCTTCCGTC
>JAWXUJ010000234.1:0-3024 GCA_044432765.1 Eubacteriales bacterium
TCGTAGGGGATTTCGGGAATCAGAATAATGTCCGCACCAGAGGCCATGCCGGAGTGGAGTGTCAGGTGACCAACCTTGTGCCCCATAATCTCCACGATGAACACCCGACCGTGGGATGCGGCGGTGGTGTGGATGCAGTCCATGCAGTCGCTGGCGATGTTGACGGCGCTTTGGAAACCGAAGGTCATCTCTGTGCCCCAGATGTCGTTGTCGATGGTTTTGGGCATATGGATGATGTTGAGACCCTCTTCACGAAGGAGGTTGGCGGACTTTTGGGTGCCGTTGCCACCGAGAATCACCAGGCAGTCCAGGCGGAGTTTGTGGTAGGTGTGCTTCATGGCCTCCACTTTGTCCAGGCCGTCTTTGTCGGGCACCCGCATCATCTTAAATGGTTGGCGAGAACTGCCCAAAATGGTGCCACCCTTGGTCAAGATGCCGGAGAAATCACTGGGTGTCAGCATATGGTAGTTGCCATAAATCAGGCCGTGGTAGCCCAGTTCAAAGCCGTAGAATTCCACGTCGTTCAAAACGGTGGTCAAGCCCTTGACGATGCCACGCATGGTGGCATTGAGAGCCTGGCAGTCGCCGCCGCTGGTCAAAAGTCCAATTCGTTTCATAATTTGCGCCTCCATATATTTTTAAACATATCTTATTTTAGCACATTCCACCCAAGGGCGCAAGGGTATTTTTCCACTTCCGCACCCGCGTACCGTGTCCCTGCCCAATGAAATTAAAACCGCCCCGAAGGGCGGTTTTTTATCCAAATAATATCTGCATCAACACAGGAATCGTCCCCACGGACAGGAGGGTGGAGATCAAGACACCGGTGGAAGCCAGTTTGTCGTTGCCACCGTAGACGGCGGATAGCATGGTGGCGTTGGTAGCGATGGGCATGGCAAGCATGACCACGATGACACCCATCATCATGGCATCCGTGACCAAGGTGCGGAGGAGAAGGAAGGCAATCACAGGAATGACTACCATTTTCAGGGCAATCACGGCGTAGAGCCGCCAGGTACCGCCCATTTCCTTGACAGGGATGGCGCCCAGAGAGCAACCGATGAGCACCATGCAGGCGGGGGTGGTCAAGTCGCCCACATAGGCCACGCAGGTGGCGAGCAATTCCGGGACAGGTGTGTTGATAAAATAGACCGCATAGGCCACCACACAGGCAATAACCGTGGGTTTCACGAACATTTTAAAGGAAAATTGCTGTTTTTCCTTGTCACCAGCCAACATGAGAATACCCACGGTATAGACCAGGATATTAAACAATAAAATAAAGATGGTGACCATAAACATGGCATCGTCACCGAACAGGCTTCGCACCACTGGGTAGCCCATAAAGCCCACGTTGCCGAAGATGAACATAAACCGATAGGTGCCCTTGTCCACTTTCATATGTAAGAATTTGGGCAAAAGCAAGGCCAGGCCGATGAGAACCACATAGCAAGCCAAGGCGATGCCGGTGAGCAAGAAAACCTGCTCATTGGACATCAAATGCTCTTTGTTGAGGACAGAGTTGATGATCATAAAGGGTTGCAATACGTGGATTATCAGCTTGGAAAAATTGGGGACAAAGTCGGCGTTGACCACCTTGAGGCGGCGAGCCAAATAACCGACAGCCATGCAGGTGAACAGGGTGGCCATGGTGCTATAGAGGGCAGATATGTTCATAGTTTCTCCTAAAAGTATACTTTTTGGCACCTGTGATTCTCACAGGCCAGAGCTACGCTCTGTGGGGCTATCGCCCCTGCCAAAGCCGTGTAGTTTGTTGTAAGAGGCTATCGCCCCTCACAGCTACGCTGTGCCCCTCTAGCGAGGGGCTTACAACAAACTATAACTTTTGACAATAGGCTGTCAGGCCGTTAGGGCGAAGTCCTGTTGGCGCAAGCCAACATTGTCAACAGTTATCGGTTTTCAATGCAATAGTAAAAGTCTCAGTTTTCGATGCAATAGGGGCAAGGGCTGTTGCCATTTGTTTCAGCCAAAGAGCGATTATACGCCCAGAAGCTACTGTCGTTAAATTCCGAACAGCCGTATTTGTGGTAGAGGTTGGTGCCGTCGTCGCTGACGAAGACCACAAATTCATTCATAAAGTCATAGGCCTCGGTCAAGGCGGTTTGCTCCTCTGTCATGGTGACCATCAGTTCCGCCATGGAGGTCACTTGTTCGGTCAGCAAGGCCAGCTCCGATTCTTTGTCGGTGAGCCGGGTGGTTAAATCCTGGTTTTCAGCCATGACTTCCGTTAATTCGCTCTGTTGGGTGGTCATGTCGTATTGGTTTTGGTTGACGGTGCTCTCTGTGGAGTTCAGTTGTGCTTGCAATGCGGTGATGGTTTCCACGGCATTGTCATAGAGGGCTTTTGTTTCAGCCAAATCCGATTGGGAGGATGCCAATTCCGATTGCAAGTCCACAATGTCAGCGCGGTATCCCTCCACATCTCGCTCCAACTGGTCAAACAAGCTGGCGACCTCCACCCACTGGTGGTACATCATGGCGATGTAGGACAGGGCGCCAAAGGCCAAAATCAGCATGACCAAAAAAGCGGGGAAGTAGTTCCGCCGGTTTTTCTCCTGGGTGGGACCATAGGCGCGCTGAGGTGCAGGCGGGGCAAGAGAATCCACCAATGTGTGCTTGGCTTTGGGCGCAGGTACTTTGGGTTGGGGCGCGGTGTTCACAGATTTTTTCTGCTGGAGCCGCTTTTTCTTAGGATCCTTGGGCGTCAAACTACAGAGCGGGCAGAAAATCTCCCCCTCGGCAACCGGTTTTCCACATTTAATACATTGCATGAAAACACCTCCGAATAGTTAGGAGTTAGGAATTAGGAGTTAGGAGTTAGGAATTCGCGGGGCGGTTCGGAATGTAGGGAGCGTCGCCCACGTCGCTCCGAAACCGCGGGCGGTTCGGAATGTAGGGAGCGTCGCCCACGTCGCTCCGAAACCGCGGGCGGTTCGGAATGTAGGGAGCGTCGCCCACGTCGCTCCGAAACCGCGAGTGGTTCGGAATTGTTTCGCGTGAAGG
>JAWXUJ010000235.1:0-2986 GCA_044432765.1 Eubacteriales bacterium
GTGGTAAAACCCCGTCCGGGGAGTTGTGGGGCGAAGTTTGCGGGGCGCAAAATGTAGGGGCAGTCGTCCAAATAGGGGACGATTTGCCGGCGGTTCCAGGTGTGGTTGCCCAGGGTCAAAACGTCGGCGCCGGCGTCCAACATATCTTCGGCTTGGTCGGGGGTCAGGCCGGTCATGGAGGCATTTTCGCCGTTGACCACGCAGAAATCCACGTCGTATTTTTGTTTAATTTTACGTAATTTTGAGCGCAAATAGGACACACCGCGGGGGGAAACCACGTCGCCTACGGCTAAAATTCTCATTTCCATAGGTAAATCCTCCATCTATAAAAAGTTGTAAATTTTAGTTTATATTATGAAATATCTCAATTATTTTCGCAAGAAAGTTTGGAAAGATAAGATTTTAAAAATTCAAAATAGTTGTGGGAGGGGCTGTCAGCCACGTTGTTTGTGCAGGTGATGATCAAATCACGCTGGCAAAGGGGGGCGGTGATGGGCAGAAGCAAAATGTCCCGGGTGTCTGGCTTGCCCCAGGATATTTGGGGCCAAAATCCCACCCCAAGGCCAGCGGCGATGAAGTTGCGCACCGTGGCTGGTGCGTCGCTTTCAAAGGCGACTTTGGGCAAAAAACCGGCCTGGGCGCAAAATTTGTCGCAGATTGCCCGGAATTGGGTGGAGCCTGCTAGGCAGATGAACTGGGCCTCCGTCAATTCGGACAGGTCGATGGCGATGCGCCCGCGGTAAGCTGGGGTGTCGGGGACGGCTAGAAAGATTTGCTCTGTGAACACAAAGCAATTTTTCTGGTTTGCCATGTAAAATAGGCGGGTTGTCACCTCAATGTCACACATTTCTAGCTCACTTTTTTGAAAAATTTGGAAATTTATGTGGTCGCAGGACTGTTGAAAATCAATGATAGATTCCGTGATGACGGCAGAGGCCGCCAGGACGTTGACCCGCACGGTGTTCTCCTCAGCGGCATGGAGTGCGTGAATTTCTCGAGGGAGGTGCTCCAAACTGTCCAAGATTGGGGTCAATCGTTGATAGAGTAGTTGCCCCGCTGCGGTGAGGGCGATGCCACGGCCTTTTGGCTCCAAAAGTGGGGCGCCCAGCTCTTTTTCCAGTCGTTTGATGGACTGGCTCAACGCCGGCTGGGCGATGTGAAGCTGGTTTGCGGTCTGTGTGATGTGTTGATTTTTTGCAACGGCGCAAAAATAGCGGAGTTGGGTCAGCTCCATGTGAAACCTCCATTCATATGATGAAAATTATGAATCAAGGCTGAGTCAGCCTATAAATGTCTAAATCTACTTTTATTATAACATAATGATTATGAAAATCAAGGATAATATATATTAGAAATAATGATAAAACTGTGCTATGATGTGGGAGAACTTAAAAAACGAAAAGGAACGTGAGAACTATGGCACAAATTTTAGAGACTTTGATGTTGATTTCCTTCGGGATTTCCTGGCCCATCTCCTTGAACAAGAGCATCCAAGCGCGCACTGCGGTGGGGACCAGTCCTGTGTTTATGATTATGATTATTTTGGGTTATTTGGCAGGCATCACCGCCAAAATCATTTCCCACAGCGCATCTTATGTGTTGATTGCCTACCTGCTCAATCTGGCGATGGTCACAGCAAACCTTTGCATTTACTTCAGAAATCGCAATCTTGACCGGATGAAAGGGGCTGTTTTAGCATGAAAAAGTTTGAAAATATCGTGGCAGAGTATGCGCAACTGAACTCTGTTGTACAGTATGGTGGTGCGGTGGTTTTTGGTTCCACCTTTTCCGCCAATCTCCACGTTAGTGAACTGGCGCAAAACTTCCAAACGCAACAATTTATGTATAATCGTTCCGTGGAAAATCTTTCCATTGTGGACGCAGTGAAGCTGTTGGAGCCTTGCGTGTTGGACTTGTATCCTGAGATTGTGTTCATCAATTTGGGGGAGACGGATTTGGACTTCGACCGATGCACCCTGTTGGAATTGATTGCACAATATGAGTGGATTTTATATCAAATTCATGCAAAATTGAAGAATTGTTCTGTGGAAATTGTGTCAGTATGTTCGGAACATCCCAACGCAACCCTGTTCAATCGGGCACTGTTAAACATGGCAAAACAGGCGGGTTGTGGGTTTGTGGACTTGGAACCAGTGCTGTCTGCTAAGTGTCCAGAGGTTCGTGCCTTCGGGATTTTGCGGAGTTTTCTCCAAAATGGACACCTTTGTTTTGGGGATGCCATGGCGTTGGCAATGGAATAAGGTGAAAATATATCCAAGCGAGTGAATTTTTATTCACTCGCTTTTTTCCCGATTTCCTCTATTAAATAGGGCAGTGCGGGCTCGAAGGATACACCGTACCACCGTGGGGCATTGGAGTTGGCGGTGGCGGTGATGGCCTGGGCAACGAAGTCGGCGGCAAGGGACATGGCTTGCTGTAGGGACAGTCCACGTGCCAGACTGCCCACAGTTGCAGAGGCGAACAGGTCGCCAGTGCCGTGGTAATGATGGGGCAATCTGGGTGGGAAATAGGAGGAAATTTCCCCAGTTTCCCTATTTTTTGAAACAATTCCCATGGTTTTTTCGTCGATGGAAACACCGGTGATGGCCACGTGACCACAGCCGAAGGCCTCTAATTTTCCCAACAATTCCATCACAAAATCCCAGTCGGAAACCGTTTGATAAGGGGTGTCGGTCAGGAGGCAGGCTTCGGTGATGTTGGGGACAATGACGTCTGCTAGTTTACATAACTCTGACATATGCCGGGGAAAATCATTGTCAAAACCGGTGTACAGCTTGCCATTGTCTGCCATTGCCGGGTCTACGAAAATCAGGGTGCCTTTCCTTGATAAATCGTGAAAAAGTTTGGAAATTTCCTGAATTTGCCCCTTAGATGCCAGATAACCGGTGTAAATAACGTCGAAATCGATACCCTCTTTTTTCCAGTGGGCGGTGATGGGGGCGATTTGGTTGGTCAAATCTTTGCA
>JAWXUJ010000236.1:0-2974 GCA_044432765.1 Eubacteriales bacterium
GATTCAACACAAAGCGCTTGCAGAAAACTGCCTCCGCACCATGGAGGACTTTGATGTCCGCGCCGTCACCACCGGAGCCAAACAGCCCATAGGCGGTCTGTCCGGTGGCAACCAGCAAAAATTTGTGCTGGGTCGAGAAGTGCTGAAAGACCCAGAACTGGTGGTGGCTTGTCAGCCCATCCGCGGATTGGACATCGGTGCCATTCAATTCATCCACCGCACCCTGTTGGATTTGCGGGCTCAAGGCAAGGCTGTTTTGCTGATTTCCGCGGAATTGACCGAGCTGTTCCAGCTCAGTGACCGCATCGGTGTCCTCTACAAAGGGGAGCTGATGGCAGTGGACAAGGCCGAAGCCTTTGACAACACATCCATCAGCCTTTTGATGGCTGGTCGAAAGGAGGAGCACCATGCTTAACACCACCTGGAACCGCGCCAAGCCAGTGCTTGTCACCTTGCTCCTCTCCACAACCGCCATTCTTCTCTCTCTGGTGGTTGCCGGGGTGATTATGCTGGCGGTGGGCTATGACCCATTGAACGCCTACGCCGTCCTTTTCGACAGTGCATTCGGTTCTGTCACCTCCCTTGCCAATACCTTGAGCAAAACCGTCCCTCTGCTGTTTGCCGGCCTCTCTGTGGCATTTGCCTACAAATGTGGTCTGTTCAACATCGGTGGCGAAGGCCAGCTGTATATGGGTGCCTTCGTCAGTACGGTGGTCGCCTTGGCACTGGGGGATTTGCCCTCCTGCATTATGATTCCCACCATCATCATCGTCTCTTTCATCGGCGGTGGCGCAGTGGGTGCCCTCAACGGCTATATGAAAGCAAAGTTGGGCTTAAACGAAGTCATTGTCGCCATTATGTTGAACTACATTGTCACATTTTTCGTCTCCTACTTCCTCAACGGCCCCATGGCTGCTGTGGGCAGTATGACACCCCAAAGTGAAGTGGTGCCAGACAGTGCCCTGTTTGCCACCATCGTACCCAAAACCCAACTGACCACCGCACTTTATCTGGGGCTGGCTGTGGCAGTCATTCTCTTTTTCTTCTTTAAATACACAAGAGCCGGCTACAACATCCGCGCCGTTGGACAAAACCCCACCGCCGCCCAAGCCGCCGGTGTCAGTATCACCATGGCAACCGTCTCCGCCATGGGAGTCAGCGGTGGTATCGCCGGTCTGGTGGGTATGACCGAGGTATTCGGCAAATACGGTCGTTTGATTGACGGCTTCTCCCCTGGCTTCGGCTTCACCGGCATTGCTGTGGCTGTTTTGGCCAGTTGCAACCCCTTCGCCATTCTGCTGACCTCCATTCTGTTCGGTGCATTAGAGGCAGGTTCCATGAAGATGAGCTACTCCGCCGGTGTTTCCACCAACATGGTCATGGTCATCCAAGGGCTAGTCATTCTATTTGTGGCAACCCCCAATATTGTCCGCGGAATCTTCCGTATGAAGGAGGGCAAATAAATGGAAAATCTACAGTATTTATTCTCTGTTGAAATGCTTTTTTCTGTGCTCCGTCTGGCAATCCCCCTGGCATTGGGTGCCATCGGCGCCACCTTCTGTGAACGCAGTGGCATTGTCAACCTGGGTATTGAAGGCATGATGCTTATGGGCGCCTTTGGCGGTGTCTACGGCACCCACATCTCCGGTGACCCCTGGATTGGCACCTTGTTTGCCGTGTTCATCGGTGGACTGATGGGACTGCTCCACGCCGTCCTCTGCATCCGTTTTCGCACCAACCAGTCTGTCAGTGGTGTTGGCATCAATGTCTTCGCCTCCGGCCTGACCGTGGTGTTGGTTCGAGTGGTTTGGAAAAGCGACGGTATGAGTGGCATGGTCACCCAAATTCCCTTGATGACCGTCCCCGGCCTCTGCGACCTTCCCGTGATTGGTCCCTTTTTCACCAACCAATCCCCCTATATTTATCTGACTTTCCTCATTGTTGCCGTGTCCTGGTTCGTCATGTACCGCACCAAAGTCGGTCTGCGACTGCGAGCCATCGGTGACCATCCCCAAGCCGCCTCTACCGTGGGCATCAATGTGACCCGCTACCGTTACATTGCCGTCACCGTCTGCGGTATGCTCTGTGGTCTAGCCGGCGCCTATCTGTCCATTGTGCAAAACAACGTGTTTGTCAACAACATGGTGGCTGGCCGTGGCTTTATGGCAATGGCAGCCAACATCTTTGGCGGGTGGAACCCTCTTGGTTCCTTCCTTGCCAGCTTGGTCTTCGCCTTTGCCCAGGCCATTCGCATCAACCTGTCTTTGAACATCCCCGACCAATTCGTCCAAATGCTCCCCTATGTGCTGACCCTGTTGGTGTTGGTCTGCGTGGGACGGAAAATCAAAGGTCCAACCGCCTGTGGCGATATTGGTGATTGATATGAATTTAATTTGCACCATTACAAACTGCACCATCCTCACCGTGGATGACCAAGACCACTTCTACCCCCGGGGCAGAATGGTGGTAGAGGGAAAACGCATCGTACAAATCGGTCACGAGGACAACGTTCCCCTGTTGGGACAAATCGTGGACATGGGTGGCAAGTTGATTATGCCTGGCCTGGTCAACACCCACACCCATTCCCACTCCTCCATTTTCAAAAACCAGGCCGATGACCTGGAGCTGATGGATTGGCTGAAATTGGCCATGTGGCCCATGGAAAAGCACCTGTCCAAGGAGCGTTCCTACGCCGCCACCGCCATGTCCTGCCTGGAGTACATCAAAGGTGGCATCACCACCATTGCCGACCAGTTCTACTTTGCCGACATCACGGCAAAAGCCGCCTCTGTCAGCGGCATTCGCAGCTTTTTGGCAGCCACCGTTTTCACCAACCCCTGCTCAGAAACTGACGACACCATGGGCTCTGCCGTAAAATTCGTCCAAGATTGGCACGGCAAGTCAGAGGACACCCGGATTTATCCCTGCATCGGCCCTCACGCACCCTATAGCGTCAGCGCCGACCTGTTCCGCC
>JAWXUJ010000237.1:0-2931 GCA_044432765.1 Eubacteriales bacterium
TAATAGGCGATTTCCACCTCGTTCACACAGCTTTTATACTGCTGACTTTGGATGACGTTTTTGGGCTTTTTCCGGATGGGCTTCAGTTCAAACCCGATGTCGTCGGTGCTGGTGCCCAGCTCCCGCTCCCGAAAGGACAGGTTAAAGGTGACTTCAATATCGGCACCGCTTTTGGCGAAGGCGCTTTCGCTACCGATGTAAAATTCATCATATAAATCCAACTGATTTCCGAAAACGGAGACCTTTTCCTCTACGAAACTCTGCTCACTGCTCCCCAGAAATTCAGGGACGATTTTGGAGCCTTCCACCGCCATGGTCACGGCGGTGACGTAGATGGATTCGATGATGGGGCTCTTGGCTTGGATATAGATAAGGCCAAATTCCTCGTCGTCCATGGTGACCGTTGTACACCCGCCTGCGGTGAAATGGAGGGCATCGTCCACCACTGTCACATCGTCCACCGGCTCCAACTCGCCGTTGTAGCGGTAGATGGTAAACCGGGATTCATCGGCCAACATCCGCACGATTTTCTGCTGTTGTGGGCCGTGGAAACGCAGTGCCACCGTCTGGTCTTTGTCACCACAGATACAGCTGTGGCAGATGAGCAGGCCATTTTCCTCCACACCATTGGCATCGAAGTGGAACAGCTCATAGTTCTCCGCCTCCGGTATCAGATCGGGGACTTCCATGTCGGGAATCAGGTTCCCCCGTTGTAAATCCCCCTGGTGAAAGCGAATTCTGCCGTGTTTTTGGGAGATTTCCAGAACGTCAGACAGGTTGGCATTGGTCACATACAAATCCTCCACGGATTCAAAAACCAAGGCGCGCCCCTGGATGTCGGTTTCTTTGCTGATCATTTTAGTGCCTCGAGGCACATGAGCCCCTTCCACCGTGGAGGACAGCAATTCCATGGTCACCACACCAGAGGCCGGTGTTGCCGGCAATAAATTGATGCCCAGCATATTGACAAATTCCTGGTGATATCGTTCAAAAACGGTGTTGTAGCGACCGATGGTCTGTTGCATTTGGTTCGCAAACACCATAGCCAAAACACCGCCCGTATCCGGGTCAGCGGGGGTGAAGTTCCACTCTGGCACATAGGATTTTGCCAGAGTCGCAAACTGTGTTACGATTTGGTCGCTGGTGCGTCCATCAAGCGTCGGCGTTGTCCGTGGACTCATAAGGCATCTCCTCCTTCACAGTCTGCAAATAGAACGGGAACACAAAATTATCCCGGGTATTGGTCTCTGCCAGGGTGTATGCGATGTTGACCACCAGAGCATCTTTCAACTGGTCTGGGTCCACCGTCACATCCACCTCTTTGATGCGAGGCTCCTGCTGTAAAATGGCGCTCCGCAAATCGTGGCTCATCAAATTCAGCATGGTTTTAGAGGTGTCACCAAAGGTATACGTCATGATTTTACTGCCAAAACTCTTCCGCATCCATCGTTCGCCCCGACCTGTCATCAAAATCAGATAGACCGATTGTTTGACGCTGACTTCACCGTGGCTCATTTCAAAACGACCTGTGCCCGGGTTGACGGCAATGGGAAATGCCATGCCAGAGCCTAAAAATGTACGATTCTCCATGGTATTTCCTCCTTATCCCACAGAAACTGGGGTGCCACCCAGTTTCAACATACCGCTGGACTCCACCTTGACCATGGAGTTGGCTGCCACCTGGACTTGAGAGCCGTCCAGTTTCAGCGAACCATCGGTTTTCATGTTGATTTGACTGCTGGCACTGACTTTAAATTCCTTACACTGGATGGACACCGAGCCGGTTTGGTCACTCATCTTCATAGTGACACCGTCGCCGATTTTGATAGTCAGTTCGGTGGCGGCGTTGATGGTCATTTTCCCATCTTCGGTCATCATGGTCACAGAGTTTTTACCATCTTTGTCCGAAATGACGATTTTGGAGTTTTCATTGTCCAACAAAATCTTGTGCTCTTTGCCACCGGTCATCACGGTGATTTTATCCTTGGCGCCCTTGTCATCGTCGCAGTCGTCAAACTGGATGGTGTTGCCGGTGCGGGTGTAGATGCCTTTGATTTGGTTTTGCTCGTGAAAGCCCGCCTTCAAATAGCTGTCACTGTCCTTGGGCAGACAGGCGATGACGTAGGGGCGTTCAAAAATGCCGTCCTCGAAGGCCAGCAGAACTTGGTCATCCACCTCTGGAACGAAGTAATGTCCCCAGGACTTCCCCGCTGACAACATGGCAAGCCGCGCCCATTGGAAGATTTTATCGCTGGTATCCCGGGTGGGGATGCTGACGAAAACGTAGCCGGCGTGGTCCTTGTCGTAATTCTTGGCCACAGTGCCAACGGTAACGCCGAACACCCGGTTGTCACCCATGTCGGTTTTTAATATATTGCGCTCTGAAATATCGTCAATGATGTCATAAAGACCCATATTCTACCTCCTAAAATGCAGATGAGCTAGGCAAAGAAGGAGCGCAACCTGTGAGATAGGTACGGTAGCCATCTTGCGTCACGGAATGTACAACCTTGTTGATATAGAATGTATTGTTGACCCCTGAACCAAGGCCGTCAATGGTGATGAACCGGCCTGGCACCAATTCTGGGATGCCCACACAGTTGCCCTCAAATTGACCGAACCGATAGGTCATGGTCTCCATCAACGACTCCACCCGCACCTTTGCCATAGCGTTGGACTGGGCGGTTGGGTCGATGTATACTTTTTTACTTTTTTTCAGCAAACTTGCCGCCTTGCTCCCCAATGACAGGTCGCCACTGCGGGTTGCGGAATAGGTGATGGCCTTACCCGCCCCCACGTCCATGGCGCGAACCTCCACCTCGTCCACCAGACCATTGACGCTATAGCCAATGTTGAACCCAAAAAGGCCGTCGCCCGGTGTCAAGGTAACGAGGGATGTTGTGTTGCTTTTGGCCTTGCGGAACAGGACGG
>JAWXUJ010000238.1:0-2916 GCA_044432765.1 Eubacteriales bacterium
CCGGGGAGAGCGCCATAAAAGGGGTGAAAACCCTGATTACATACGCAAAAAACCAGATGCTCACCCCAGAGGAACTGGAGAAATTAAGGGTGGATGGCAAGCCTTTCGCGAATATCTATCAGGGGTATTGCAACGCTTTTCGCCAAAATCAATGGATGGATTTTGATGACCAAATGGTCTACGCATTGATGATTTTGCGGAAATATCCCGGTATTCTGGAATATTTTCAGGAGAAATACCACTATATTTCCGTGGACGAAGCCCAGGATACGTCCAAGATTCAGCATGAGATTATACGCATTTTGGCCTCTAAATACCAGAACCTATTTATGGTGGGAGACGAGGATCAAAGCATCTACGGTTTCCGCGCTGCCTACCCCCAGGCCTTGATGGAATTTGAGACGGTATATCCCAATGGGAACGCACTACTGATGGAGGAGAACTACCGTTCTCACGGCGCCATTGTGGATGCCGCCAACCGGTTTATCCGTCTCAACAAAAACCGTTACGATAAGACTATGGCCACCGTTGCAGAAAAAGGGGTTTCCTTGGAACGACTGTGGGTGCAGACTCGCCAGAATCAGTACGAAAAACTGGCAGAAATCGCCGAAAGCGTGCAGGAGAATACGGCGATTCTCTACCGGGACAACGACAGCGCACTGCCTCTCATTGACCTGTTTTTAAAGCGGGAAATCCCCTATGTGGCGCGACAGGTGGAGTGTGGATTTTTCACCCATTTTATCGTCCGCGACCTGCTGAACATTCTAAAATTTGCCTTTTTTCCCAATGATGGTGACGCGTTTTTGGGTATTTACTATAAATTGGGCTGTGGCATCTCCAAGACTTCTGCCATGGCGGCAATCCATCAGCGGGGCAATATTCTGGGGAATCTCCAGTCCGCAGAGTCAACACCGCCCTGGGTGCGGGGCAAAGTTGTCGCTCTCCAGGAACAATTTCAAGCCTTGAAACAGGAAACAGCCCAGCGAGCCATCCACCGTGTTCGGGTGTTTATGGGTTACGACGACCATCTGAAAGAGCGGAATGTGGATGGCAGTCGCGCCGATATTCTGGAGGCCTTAGCCACCGATGTGGAGCACCCTCTGGAGTTGGAGGCCAAGTTGGCACAGCTCCGTAGCGCCGTGGAGCAGGGAAGTGGTCATGGCCGGGGCATCATCCTGTCCACCATCCATTCCAGTAAAGGATTGGAATATGATCGGGTGATTTTAATGGACGTTTTCGACGGAAATTTCCCCAAAGAAGACATGGAAGAGGATGAATTGGAGGAAGAACGACGATTGTTCTACGTGGGCATGACCCGGGCAAAGTCTTGCTTGCAACTGGTGGCCTACAAGAAATCGGGGTTGGAATCCACCTTTGTTCAATTCCTATTCCCTCCTAAAAATTACGGCAGTCCTGCCTTGCCAACAGTGAATGCTGTGGACGACAGGTGGAAAATCGTGGCGGATGGTGCCACTGTGGGCACAAATATCCATCACACCAGTTTCGGTAATGGCACCATCATCGGGCGGGACGGATTCATCATCACCGTCCGATTTGAGGGCAATATGGAGACTAGATTCCACGTGGAAGTGGCAGCAAAAAATGGTTGTTTAAACGTTCTATGACAAAAAAGAACACGGAATTGTAATACTTACCAAGCACAGTCATGGAAAATCTATGTAAAATTGGGTATAATATGAGTGAACAATTTTACGAAAAGAGAGGCAACCATTTTTGAAACATTCTAAAAAGCAAAACAAAATCTCTAATTTGGTCACCAAAATCGGTGAAAAAATTCCAGATCCCATTCTGATTTTTGTGGGTTTGTATTGCGTGGTCATGGCATTGACCGGCATTTTTGGAGGAGCCAGCTTCCACACCATGGGCGTGGACGGTGGAGAAACCTATTACGCCATCCCCAATATGTTCAGCGCAGAGAACATCCGCTGGATTTTCAACAACGCACTGCTGACCAACTGGCTTGGCTATGCCGGAGGTATACTGGGTACCATTCTCATCGTCATGCTTGGCATCGGTGTGGCAGAGGAATCCGGTCTATTGGCAACCCTGATTCGCAAAATGGGTAAAAAAGTCCCAACCCGGTTCCTGCCTTACGCTCTGGTTTTTGTTGGCATTATGAGCAACCTGGCAAGTGACGCAGGTTACATCATTTTGATTCCCTTGGCTGGCATCCTCTATGTGGCGGTTGGCAAACACCCAGTCATTGGTATGGCGGCGGCTTTCGCCGGTGTGTCTGCCGGATTCAGTGCCAACTTGATTCCTGCTACGGTTATCGATGTGATCATCGGCACCAATGCCCAGGCCTTTGCCACAGGGCAAAATATTCCCTTCGTGTCCTACCTGGGCAACAGCTTGAACCCCTTTACCATGCACTACTTCTTCATGGTGGTATCCACCGTATTGTTGGTGTTCTTGGGTGGTTTTATCACCAATCGTTTCGTGGCTCCTAAGTTTGAAAATCATGAACTGGTCATTCCCGCAGACCTGGGGCAAGGCGAATTTGAAGTCTCCAATGAAGAGCAACGTGGCCTTCGTTGGGCCGGTTGGGGCGTTCTGCTGTCCCTCATTGGTGTGACGGCTTTGGCTATGAGCGCATTGGCTCCCTATGTCAACGAAGCCGGCTCTACCGTTACTCCTTATCTGGACAACATCATCCTGCTTATGACCATCGTATTTTTCGCCTCCGGCCTGTTCTTTGGTTACGGCAGTGGTAAGTTCACCAAGAGTGGTGATGTGGTCACCGCCATGTCCAAGCAAATGGGTGGCATGGGTTATGTCATCGTCCTGACCTTCTTCTGCTACAACTTCCTGGCACTGCTGTCCTACACCAACCTGGGCACCTACATCACCTTCGTCGGTGCAGAAGGCCTCCAGTCCATGGGTCTGGCAGAGTAT
>JAWXUJ010000239.1:0-2899 GCA_044432765.1 Eubacteriales bacterium
AAAGAAGTGACAAAACTGTCCAAACAGCCCTCCAATTCCTCGGAAGCCGCCCTGATTCGCAACTATTTGGACACCTGCTTGGAACTGCCCTGGAACGACACAACCAAAGAACGGGTGGATGTGGTCGCCGCCAGAAAAGTTCTGGACAAAGACCACTTCGGTCTGCAAAAGGTGAAGGAGCGGATTTTGGAGATTCTTGCCATCAAGAAAATGGCGCCGGAAATGCCTGCCCAAATCATCTGTTTGGTGGGGCCTCCTGGCACCGGCAAAACCTCCATCGCAACCTCCATTGCCAAGGCACTGAATCGGAACATGGCGCGGATTTCCCTGGGCGGTGTCCACGATGAATCAGACATCCGCGGTCATAGAAAGACCTACGTTGGCGCCATGCCTGGACGTATTGTCAACGGCTTGCTACAGGCCAAGTCCAAAAATGCGTTGCTGCTGCTGGACGAAATTGACAAAATGGGCGCCGATTACCGTGGCGACCCCTCTGCCGCCCTGTTGGAAGTTCTGGACGGCGAGCAGAACACCACCTTCCGGGATCACTACATCGAATTGCCCTTCGATTTGTCCAAAATCATGTTTATCACCACCGCCAACTCCCTGGACACGGTGCCACGGCCTCTTCTGGACAGAATGGAAGTCATCGAACTGACCTCCTACACCGACGAGGAAAAGTTGATGATTGCCAAAAACCACTTGTTCCCCAAACAGTTGAAGCGTCACGGCCTGAAAAAGAGCCAACTTCGGGTGGGCGATGATGTGCTCCGCGCTGTCATTGACGGCTATACCAGAGAATCCGGTGTGCGGAATCTGGAACGAAAATTAGCGGCAATCTGCCGAAAAACCGACATGAAGTTGGTCACCGGGGAGATCAAGCGGGTCAACGTCACCACTGCCAACCTAGAGGATTTTCTCGGTGCCAAGCGGTTTCTTCCCGATATGTTGCCGGAAACTGACCAAGTGGGTCTGGTCACCGGCCTGGCCTGGACCTCCGTTGGGGGCGAAACCCTGGAGGTGGAGGTCAACGTCATGGAAGGCTCCGGCAAACTGGAGCTGACTGGCAACCTGGGCGATGTGATGAAAGAATCCGTCCACGCCGCCACCAGTTACATACGCTCCAAGGTCGACAAGCTGGGCGTGCCCGCCGACTTTTACAAAACCAAGGACATCCACGTCCACTTTCCCGAGGGCGCAGTGCCCAAGGATGGTCCCTCTGCCGGCATCGCCATCTGCACCGCCATGGTGTCTGCATTGACTGGCGCAAAGGTCTATCGGCACATCGCCATGACTGGGGAAATCTCCATCCGTGGCAGAGTCCTGCCCATCGGTGGGTTGAAGGAAAAGACCATGGCGGCCTTGCGCCATGGTGTGAAAACCGTCATCATCCCCAAGGCCAACGAAAAGGACTTGGAGGACATCGACCAAACCGTCCGCGCCGCCCTCCGCTTTGTGCCAGTATCCCATGTGGAGCAGGTGCTCGGTGAAGCCCTTTACACCACAGTGGCCTCAGCAAGCAGTGCAAGCAAGCGCGCCGTGGACTGCCCAATCATCCCCCAAAACGACGGTGGCACAGCCACTAAGATACGTCAATAGGAGAATTTATGAACATTCATAACGTGGAATTTATCAAGTCCTGCGTAGCTGTGGAAGGCTGTCCAACTGGACTGCCTCAAGTGGCTTTTGCAGGCAAGTCCAACGTGGGCAAGTCCTCTGTCATCAACCGGGTGTTGCTCCGGAAAAACTACGCCCGGGTGGGCGAAGCTCCCGGAAAAACCACCCACATCAACTACTTTAACATCGATGAAAAAATCTTCCTTGTGGACTTGCCTGGCTACGGCTATGCCAAGGTCAGCAAGGCCGAAAAGGCTCGTTGGGGCATTTTGATGGATCAGTATTTCGGCTCTGGCCTCATCGACTACGGCGTTATGATCGTGGATGCCCGCCACAAGCCAACCAAAAACGACATGACCATGGCGGACTGCTTCAAGGCCACCGGTCGCCCCTTTGTGGTGGTGGCAAACAAATTGGACAAGCTGAAAAAAAGCCAGATTGCTGGCAATTTGCAGGAAATCCGCCTGACCCTGGGACTGACGGAAGACATCCAAGTCATTCCATTCTCCGCAGAAAAAGGGGACGGTCGGGACGAACTGATGAAGTTCCTCATGACCACCACAAAATAAAAAAACAGGGGCTTTGCCCCTGTTTTTTTGACCTTGCTTTTTGGGCGAAAAAATGATAAAATAGATACAAGTATATGTAAAATGAGGATAATAGATGTCTGGATTGGAAACTTGGCTTCGCCAGCTGGAATTTGGCGGAATTTTTGATACATTGTGGATTGTGGCGGCGTCTTTGCTGTGCATCACCGTCCATGAAACCTGCCACGGTTTGGTGGCCTATTGGCTCGGTGACCCCACGGCGAAAAAGGCGGGACGGCTGACACTGAACCCCATCGCCCACGTGGATTTGATGGGGCTGATTATGATGGCTCTGGTGAAATTCGGCTGGGCGAAGCCTGTGCCGGTGGATATGCGCTACTTCAAAAACCCCAAGGGCGGTATGGCGCTGGTTGCCCTGGCGGGGCCGGTGTCCAACGTATTGTTGGCACTTTTGGCATTGGCGGTGCGGATTTTGATGTTGGCGGCGGTGGCATTTCAACCCACCGGTGTGGTGGAACAGTTGGTCGTTTGGATGGAGTACATCGCCATTATCTCCAGTGGCCTGGCTGTCTTTAATTTGATTCCCATTTCTCCTTTGGACGGCTCCAAGGTGCTGTTTTCTTTCCTGTCTCAAGAGCACTACCGAACTTTGATGAAGTACGAGCGGTACGGTATGTTGGTGATGATGGCACTTCTGTTTTTGGGCGTGTTGGACGTACCGCTGATGTACCTGC
>JAWXUJ010000240.1:0-2892 GCA_044432765.1 Eubacteriales bacterium
ATGGATGCTCTCATCGGCGCGGCTTGTTTGGGTGATCTCGGCAAGCTGTTTCCTGACAACGACCCCCAGTACAAGAATATTTCCAGCGTGATTCTTCTGGAAAAGGTGGGGGCAGAATTGAAGAAAGCGGGCTATAAAATCGAAAATATCGATGCCACCGTGGTTGCGCAAAAGCCAAAGCTGGCGGCTTTTATTCCTGAAATGGTGACCAACATTGAAAAAACCCTGGGTCTGCCCATGGGATCGGTCAATGTGAAGGCCACCACCGAGGAAGGCCTTGGTTTCACAGGCAGTGGAGAAGGCATCGCCGCCCATGCTGTTTGCTTGCTTGTTTAGGGAATGTGGCAAGCGTAGAACCCTTGTCCTACGCGATATCCTACTTACATATAAAAAACCCCGATTTGCAATGCAAATCGGGGTTTTTGTGAATTGAATTAGGCCTTCTTGCCGTGGATGCCCTTCAGGGCAAACATGGTGGCGATGGTTAAAACGATGCCGATTGGCAGAACAATCAGAGCGTTTTGGATAAATCCAGCCAGGATGAAGCAGACGAAGGAGATGCCGCTGACGGTGAGCACATAAGGCAGTTGGGTGGAAACGTGGTTGATGTGGTCGCATTGTGCGCCGGCAGAAGCCATGATGGTGGTATCAGAGATGGGGGAGCAGTGGTCACCAGCAACGGCGCCAGCCAAAACGGCAGAGATGCCGATGATGTACAACTCGGAAGCAGGGGGGAAGATGCCGGTGATGATGGGAATCAAGATGCCAAAGGTGCCCCAAGAGGTACCGGTGGAGAATGCCAAGAAGATGGACACCAGGAAGATGATGGCGGGCAGGAAGTTTGCCAGGCCGGTTGCAGAGTTTTCCATCAGGGCAGCAACGTAGACGTCAGCGCCCAACAGGCCGGTGATGTTCTTCAAGGTGATGGCACAGGTGAGAATCAAGATGGCGGGAACCATGGCGTTGAAGCCCTTGGTGGTGCAAGCCATAGCGGTTTTCAGAGTCATGAGACGGCGACCCAGGAAGTAGATGATGGTGAGTACCAGAGCAATCAAGGAGCCCCAGGGCAGACCAACAGAAGCGTCGGTATCGCCAAATGCGGTGATGAAGTCGGAACCATCGTGGATGCCACCGACGTAGACCATGCCGTAGATGCACAGGCCGATGAGAACCAGAATGGGGAGAATCAAGTCGATGACGCGACCATTGGTGGATACGTTTTCCTCATCGGTGTTTTCAACAACCATGCCAGAGGTAAACAAGTCGCCCTTCTTGATGGCGTTTTCTTCATGGACAGCCATGGAGCCGAAGTCAAATTTCATCACAACCATGCCGATGATGAACACAAAGGTCAGCAGGGAGTAGAAGTTGTAGGGAATGGCTTGGACAAACAGGGCGATGCCACTGATGCCGGCATCGGCAGCCACACTGGAGACGGCGGCGGCCCAAGAGGAGATAGGGGCAATCATGCAGATGGGGGCGGCGGTTGCATCGATGAGGTACGCCAACTTTGCGCGAGAGATGTTGTGACCATCGGTGACAGGACGCATGACGGAGCCAACAGTGAGGCAGTTGAAGTAGTCATCCACGAAGATGATAACGCCCAGTGCGAAAGTAGCCAAGCAAGCGCCTTCACGGGACTTGATGTTTTTGGTAGCCCAACGACCGAAGGCAGCAGAGCCGCCAGCCAGATTGATGAGGCAGACCATAATACCCAGGATGACCAGGAAGAAGAAGATACCGGCATTCCAACCGTCAGCCAAAGCGGCGATAAAGCCGTCGTTGATGATGGTGTTCATGGATGTCTCTATACTAAAGTTGCCATAGAATAGAGCACCAGCCACGATGCCGACGAACAGGGAAGAGTAAACTTCTTTGGTGATCAAGGCCAAGGTGATGGCGATGATGGGTGGAACCAGTGCCCAGAAGGTACCGTACATATTGCTGACGTATTCATCGCCGTCGGCGAAGCAGGTCAAGGCCAGCATAAAACAGACCAGGGCGGCGAGAATGGCAGACTTTAAAATTCTGCGGTGGTTGAGTTGCATGAGTCATTCCTCCAAATAAAAATAGTCATGGGTAGCAAAACGCACACCATGACTGAACATTCCTATTTTGGAATTTC
Source organism: Eubacteriales bacterium (assembly GCA_044432765.1). Taxonomy (GTDB): domain Bacteria; phylum Bacillota; class Clostridia; order Oscillospirales; family Oscillospiraceae; genus Avoscillospira_A. The sequence continues at coordinate 2,126 of JAWXUJ010000240.1, forward strand.
AACATGACAGCGCTCCACTTTCGTGACAGTGATATGGATGTTCTCCATAACCCCAGCGCACCTTGCCCAGACAGTCAAAATGCACTTCGGCGAGAACCCCTTTCACCAACCTTCATGTCTGTTCTGTGGTTGGGTACTGATGACACTCGCACCTCTATCAAAATAATAATTCTATTATAATATAAAATCCTATAATGTCAACCTAAAAATGAATAATTTGTAAATTCACGTATAAAAGTAGCAAAAAAACCCGGATAACATAGAATGGATGGGAGGGAAAACCATGTTATTTTGTTATATTACCTTTCGTTCCATCACAGGAGCCCAACTGGGAGCGAAATTATTGAACCGGGCGGGGCTGAACCATCTGATGATGCGGTCACCTCAATCCATGGCGAAAAACGGCTGTGGCTACGCCTTGCGGGTGCGCGGTGGCGACTTTTACACGGCGGTGAATCTGCTACAACAAGGCAACGCGCCCTACCAAAAGTTGTTTGGGGATTACGGTGGCGCAGGAATGGAGGAGGTGGCTTTGTGATTTATTTGGACAACGGTGCCACCACCTTTCTCAAGCCGCCTCAAGTGCAACAGGCCATGGTTCACGCCATGGCCAACTACGCCTCTCCAGGGCGGGGCGGTTACGGGGCGGCCATGGCGGCGGATTGGGCTGTTTTTCAGGTGCGGGAGCAGGTTGCACATTTTTTTGATGCAGATGTGGAGCAGGTGGTGTTCACCACCAGCGCCACCCATGGCCTGAATATGGCCAT
>JAWXUJ010000241.1:0-2875 GCA_044432765.1 Eubacteriales bacterium
GTGGGGCGCAGTGTTTGTACGTCAAATTCGCAGGAAGCGTTGGACACCATGGCGGTACGCATGGCATAGAGTTTCAGCTCTGCGTAGTGGGTGGTGGCAGCTACCATGGAGCCGGTTTTCCGGCAGTATTCGATGATGGCAATGGCAAGGGCGGCACCTTCTGCAGGGTCGGTGCCAGCGCCCAGTTCGTCGAAGAGCACCAAGGTGCCTTTGCCACAGCAGTCCATAATCTCCACGATATTTTTCATGTGAGAGGAAAATGTGGACAGGGATTGTTCGATGGATTGCTCGTCACCAATATCGGCGAGAACCCGGTCAAAGACGGACAGATAACTGCCATCGTCGGCGGGGATGTGAAGACCACATTCTGCCATCAAAGTGAATAGTCCCATGGTTTTCAAAGTGACGGTTTTACCGCCGGTGTTGGGGCCGGTAATGACCAAGGTATCAAAGCTGTCGCCCAGGTAGACGGAGATGGGCACCACCTCTTTTTTGCCGATGAGAGGGTGTCGTGCTCGCTTCAAATCCAGTTTGCCATCGGTACGGATTTGGGGTTCCATGGCCTCCATGGAATAGGCCAGCTTTCCCCGGGCGAAAATCATGTCCATGGTAACCAACATTTTGTAGTTGTGGTTGATATAGTCTCGGTAGGTGGAGGCTTCAAAGGATAATTCTGCTAAAATACGCTCGATTTCAGCCTCTTCCTTGGCCTGCAATTCCCGGAGGGCATTGTTGGCATTGACGGCCTGCATAGGCTCGATGAAGAAGGTGCTACCAGTGGAGGATACGTCATGGACCAGGCCTGGCACGTCGTTTTTGCACTCACTTTTCACCGGCACCACGAAGCGACCGTCTCGGATGGTGACGATAGGGTCGCGAAGGTACTTGGAATAGGTAGGCGAGGAAATCACCTTTTGGAGGGATTCCCGAATTTTAGAGGACTGCTGACGAATATGCCGGCGGATGTCCCCCAGGGCGGGGCTTGCGGCATCAGAAATCTCCGACTCTGAGATGATGGCCTTGGAGATTTTGTCCTCCAAATACTTGTTTGCGGTCAATTCCAGGAAATAGACATCCAGGCAGGAGGATGCCCCTTCGCTTTCGGCGTAGTCCTTCACGTTGCGGGCGCAACGGAGACTCCCGGCGATTTGGAGCAGTTCTTTGGGGCTTAGAACACCACCACGGTGGGCACGATCCAGAGATGCCCCAACGTCTTGGATGGCGCTGAAGGAGGGACTGCCCTTTAGAGTGATCAGCTTGCAACTGGCGGTGGTCTGTTTCAAAAGATGACGCACTTCATCAGCATCGGTTTCTGGTACAATGGCCTTGCAAGCCTCTTTTGCCGCCTGACTAACGGCCTGATTTGCCAACAGTTCCAATACCCGATGGAGTTCTAATTTTTCGTATGATTTTTCATGTAACAGCATATTGTATCCTTATATCAAAATGGATTTGTAAAAATCTAGGGTGGTGAATCCACGCTCTAGTTGGGTCATCAAATAGGCTTCGCCGATGTCTGCCAGTTGGCGCAAATTATGGTCTGGCAAAGTGAAGGAAAAAAGTTTCCCCGGCTGACAGGTGGTGACGTAGGTGACAGCCTGCCAGGTGTCCTGTGCCATGGGAATGCGCAGTCCCCCGCCTTTGCGACAGGACTTGCACAGTGCCATCCCCGCCGATACATCGAAGCATTCGGGGGTGCAACCGCACAGGGCGCAGTTTTCCACCATGGGCAAATATCCCGCCAAACAGGCGATGCGCAGCTCAAAGACCGACTTGACCAACATTTGTGGCTTGCTCAATTTGCTGATGGCGTACATGGCATTGAGTGTCAGGGATAATAGCTCTGGATTGGGGCAATCCTCCTGGGACACCACCTCTGCCACCTGAGCAAAGTAGGTTGCCAGAGACAGCAGTTCCAAATCGTTACGCAGAGGCAAAAAGTGCTCCAACCCTACAGCTTCTCGGATGGTGCAGAAGCCTTTGCGGATAAAGACCGTAAACTCAGAGTAGCTCAAAAGTTGGCAAGCACTGGCCTTTGCCGACTGTTTCCCCTTCGCCACCTTGGACTTGAAGGTCATCTTCCCATGGTCAGGGGTCAGGACGGTTAGCAGACGGTAATCGTCCTGGTAGGCCACGTCCCGCACCACCAAGCCGTTGGTTTTTAGATACATAAATACCTCTATGTAAGGAGGCCTACGCCTCCTTTTGATTTTCCTTGCGGGATTTTTGGTACAGCAGATACATCTCTGGGGCACCTGTTTCACAGAACAGATTCCAAAAAACTTGTGGGTTCATAGCCAAATCCTCCTGTGTGTTGATACACTTAGGATGTGCCCATGGAGGAATCCTATCCTTGGCAATTTGTACCGTATGACATCATTATAGCACCAATTTCTAAAAATTTCAATATAAAAGCCCCATATACCCAAGATATATGAGGCTTTACATTATTCTCCAACGTTGTGCTTATCTGAGTAGAAACTTCCATTCCTGCCATATGATTCCTTCCCAGTCAAGCACCCTCACTTCCCTCAATCCCCCATCCGTCCCCCATCAATCCACACCGCCAGCAATTCACACTCCGACAATGCACCCCTCCCCCATTGTCACGACCATTCCGTGAAGCAAACCGCCAAGCAAGAACTTTCCGCTAGTAAATGCCTGGGAAATTCCTTAAAACAGTGTACTTCTAGCAGTTTTCACTGCGATTTGGTGGAGTGATACTGGTGAGATGTGCGTTGGGGAGGTCAGTAGTAGGAGGTGCTTTGATGAGTGTGGACGCAGAAAAAGAGCGTCAGGATGGTAAGTCCCAACGCTCTCATGTTTCTGTGATAAAGTAAATGGCAGAAATAGAGGTTTCTGCTCAGTTAATTAC
>JAWXUJ010000242.1:0-2871 GCA_044432765.1 Eubacteriales bacterium
ATGGGAGCACACAAACATGGTATTCACCAATCAGGTCGGTGGCTACCTGTCCTACGGAACGGTCTATGACTGCTTCAAACGGGTGGTAAGCAAGCTGGGTTTCCCCGAAACACGGTTCCATGATTTGCGCCACTCCTATGCCGTGGCCGCAATCCAGAGTGGGGATGACATCAAAACGGTGCAGGAAAATCTGGGCCATGCCTCGGCGGCCTTCACCCTGGATGTCTACGGCCATGTAACAAGCCAAATGCGGCAGCGTAGCGCCGACCGAATGGAGTCATTCATCCAAGGTGTGACCGCAACGGCAAAAGACTAGAATAAGGCTAAAAACAAGGCTAAAACCTACTTTATAAACCAATAAAGTTTCAAAACAGGGGATATTTTTCAAAAAAGGCAATAAAAAAAACCCTGAAATCTTTCGATTTCAGGGTTTTTACTGGTGGACGATACAGGACTCGAACCTGTGACCTTCCCCACGTCAAGGGGATGCTCTACCAGCTGAGCTAATCGTCCATCGCTGATTGCTTAATTATTATACCACGATTCAGCGAAATGTCAAGAGTTTTTTTCAAATTTTTTCGTTTTTCTGGAAATAGGCGATCAGTTGGTCGGTGACCTCGCCGTAGGACTGGACACCGGACTCCTGGTTGAAGGTTTGGAGATAGGTGTTATTCACCTGCTCCGTCACCTCTTGCACCTTGCCTTCGTAGGGTTCGTAGTGGGCGGAGGCGGCGATGCAGTCGGCCTTTAGTCCATCGCTGGCGGCACTCCACAGGGCGGCGCCTTTGGTGGCATCGGCTTTGTACAATGCGTTATAGGTGTAGATAAAGGCGGAGTAATAGGCCGAGTACTGGTATTCCGGGTCGGGGTTGGCACTGGAGGCCAGGAAACCAATGAAATTGGCCTCATCCTCTGCGGTAACCCCAAGGCGATGCGCCAACTCGTGGCACATGGTGAAGGGAATGGACACCGGGTAGGTTTGGGGATTGACACAGCTCTCCCCGGTGAGGCAGACGAAAATCCCGGTGGTGCCGGCATAGGAGAACACATCCGCCGCCGTCAATTTTTTCACCGTGGCGTTGGGCGTACCCAAGAAGGGGTAGGCTTCTTGGAGATTGTCGAAGCCGTCTCTTGCCAAGACTGCCAGGTCGGCAAAATCGGAGTAGGTCGCCACACCGTCGGCGTTGCGACTGACGTTGTAGCTGACCTCATTGGCCCGCTCCAGGTAGTACCAGGCCGCTTCTTCCAATTCCTCCACCGTGTATTCCCGGACTTCCAAGTCCATGGAATCGGTGATGGGCGGGCCGAAGTGCCCCAGTCCCCAGAAGGCCACAAAGCAGAAGGCACCGGCAGACAGCACCACCCCCACCCCGGCAATCCAGGAGAGAAAATGCCCATTTCGCAGGTCTTGCACCAAGGTGTAGACCATCCACAAGAGCAAAAGCAGGACAATCCACTCCCACAGGGCGAAGGAGAAAAAGCCGGTGACAAAGGACAGTTTCCCCAAAATCCACTGGCTAAACTGGCGGTAATAGTCCCAGAAAATATCCGGCGCTCCCTGCCCCACGGCAAACAGCAGGCCGGTCAATACCACAAAAATGGCAATTAAAATCCCACGGGATACGGTTTTCATCTTGTTCCTCCTACCTTAAATTCGCACCCCCAAAGCCTCCTTTTGAAAGGAGGTGCCCGTCGCAACGGGCGGAGGATTAGAACGTTCTGAACCATGATAGGTTCAAATCCTCAGTCAGCTTTGCTGACAGCTCCTTTCTAAAGGAGCCTTTTTCGGACGAGCAAAGCTCGCCCCTACGGTTTTCTGGATTATATCACAAAAATATGAACAAAAAAAGGTTTTTCTGTCCGTTACAGTTGACTTCTTTCCAAAAATGGTTATAATTATAATGTTATACCCTATCATTCGTATACTTACACATGGAGGATGCTCTAAAATGTTAAAAAATACTGAAAAAACCATGGAGAAAATCGTTGCCCTTTGTAAAGGTCGCGGTTTCGTCTTCTCCGGCTCCGAAATTTACGGTGGCCTGGCAAACACCTGGGACTACGGCCCTCTGGGCGTGGAACTGAAAAACAACGTGAAAAAAGCCTGGTGGAAGAAATTCGTCCAAGAAAACCCCTACAACGTAGGCCTGGATTCCGCAATCTTGATGAACCCACAAACATGGGTTGCCTCCGGTCACCTGGGTGGCTTCGCCGACCCTCTCATGGACTGCCGTGAATGTAAAGAACGTTTCCGCGCCGACAAAATCATCGAAGATTTCTGCGCTGAAAAGGGCATCCAACTGCCCAAGGCCATCGACGCTTTCTCCCTGGAAGAAATGAAGGCCTTCATCGATGACCACGAAATGCCTTGCCCCACCTGTGGCAAGCACAACTTCACCGACATTCGCCAGTTCAACCTGATGTTCAAAACCTTCCAAGGTGTCACCGAGGACGCAAAGAACACCGTTTACCTCCGCCCTGAAACCGCCCAAGGCATTTTCGTCAACTTCAAAAACATCCAACGGACCACCCGCCGCAAAGTCCCCTTCGGTGTGTGCCAAGTTGGGAAGTCCTTCCGCAACGAAATCACCCCCGGCAACTTCACCTTCCGCACCCGTGAATTCGAGCAGATGGAATTGGAATTCTTCTGCGAACCAGGCACCGACCTGGAGTGGTTTGAATACTGGCGTAGCTACTGCAAAAAGTGGCTTCTGGACCTGCGGATGAGCGAAGAAAATCTCCGTCTCCGCGACCACGAACAGGACGAACTGTCCTTCTACTCCAATGCCACCACCGACTTTGAGTTCATGTTCCCATTTGGTTGGGGCGAGCTGTGGGGCATTGCCGACCGCACCGACTATGACTTGACCC
>JAWXUJ010000243.1:0-2869 GCA_044432765.1 Eubacteriales bacterium
TCCCTCCCATCGAACTGGAACCATGGGAAGAAGAAGTGGACTTCGACACCTTCTGCAAATCCGACTTCCGCGCGGTGAAAGTCAAGGACTGCCAACCTGTGAAAAAGTCCAACAAACTGCTGAAATTCACCCTGGATGACGGCACCGGCACCGACCGCCAAATCCTCTCCGGCATCGCCATGTACTACAAGCCAGAGGACTTGATTGGCAAGACTTTGGTTGCCATCGTCAACCTGCCAGGCCGTAAAATGATGGGTCAAATGAGCTGTGGTATGCTGATTTCCGCCGTCCACAAGGAAAAAGGCGAAGAAAAGCTGAACCTGCTGATGATCGACGACGCCATCCCCGCTGGCGCAAAAATGTGCTAAAAACTTGCCTCTCCCTTTGGGAGAGGTGCCAATCGCAATGGGCGGAGAGGGCGTATTATGCGAGCATTTTCCTGTGCGGAAGTGCCCTTGCCCTCTCAATCGGCTACGCTGACAGCTCTCCCAAAGGGAGAGCCATACGTCAAAATTGGAGGTCTGTATGGGCTTTTCGGAACTTTTGGGCAATGAACAACTGAAAAGTCGCTTGGTGCAAACCTTCGCAACCGACCGCCCCTCCCACAGTTATCTCATCTGTGGAGCCGAGGGGAGCGGGAAGAAGACGCTGGCCAAATTGCTGTCCGCGGCCTTTCAATGCACCGCCGGTGGGGACGTGCCCTGCGGGCATTGCGGTCCCTGTCGCAAGGTGATGTCGGGGAACCACCCTGATGTCATCACCGTGGACGACCCGGACAAAGTGCAAGTCTCCGTGGACTTGATTCGGGGCATCCAGGCCGATGCCTACATTCGCCCCAATGAGGGCAAACGAAAAATTTTTCTCATCCCCCGGGCGGGGCAGATGAACGGCTCTGCCCAAAACGCACTGCTGAAACTCATGGAGGAACCACCGGCTTACGGCGTCTTTCTCCTGGTCGCCCCCACCGCCGAGGGACTGTTGCCCACCATCCGCTCCCGGTGCGCCCTCCTTCGCCTGTCCCCCTTGGCGGACGATGTCTTGAGGGGAGAAATGACAGGCCGGTATCCCACAGCGGAATCGGAAAAACTGTCCGCCACCTGTGGACAGTCTGGCGGATTTCTCGGGCAAGCCATCACCTTGATGGAACAAGAGCATCTCTATCTGCCCTTGGTGGAGGATTTTGCCACCGCCTATGGCAAAGGGGATGAATTGGGGATTTTGTCGGTATTTCCCCCATTAGAGAAGAAAAACCGGCAAGAAGTCATGGAAAATCTGGAACAACTGCGTGAAGTGGTGGCAGAGGCACTGGCGGTCTCCCGGGGTGGCATCTCCCTTTACCCCCAGGCCAAGGCCATTGCAGCCCGCCGTTCTAGTCAAGAACTGTTCGCCCTGTGCGGACACATACAACAAGCGGTGGAGGATTGTCGCGGCAATGTCAATGTGGGCAATGTGGTCGCAAACCTACACGCACAAATCTAAATTGGAAAAATCATCATGCCGAAATTCGGCAGATTGGAGATACTATGGACGAGCAAAAACTGGAAGTGACGGAGCTGAAACAGGCCGAGCCTGATGCAAAGCCCAAGCCCGCCACGGTGACCGTGGTGGACATTCACTTCCGCAACGGCACCAAAATCTATTACTTTGACCCTCGTAGCCTGACCGTCGCCACCGGTGACCATGTCATCATCGACACCGCCCGCGGTTCCGAATACGGCATCTGCGCCCAGGGCAACCACCCCATTCCCGCCCGGGACATTGTGGCACCTCTGCGCCCCGTTTTGCGGGTAGCCGACCAATTTGACCGCCGTTTGGCAAAGGAAAACGAGGAAAAAGAGAAGAAGGCCATGGAGATATGCCAACAGAAAATTGCCCAGCAAAAGTTGGATATGCAACTGGTTTCTGCGGAATATGCCTTTGATGGTAGCAAAATTCTCTTCTTTTTCACTGCCGACGGTCGTGTGGACTTCCGGGAGTTGGTCAAAAACCTGGCCTCCGTCTTCCGCACCCGCATCGAACTGCGACAAATCGGTGTCCGTGACAAGGCCAAAATGGTTGGCGGTCTGGGCGTCTGTGGTCGCCCCTTCTGCTGTAGCCAATTTTTGGACGACTTCCAACCGGTTTCCATCAAAATGGCAAAAACCCAAAACCTCAGCCTGAACCCCACCAAAATTTCCGGCACCTGCGGTCGTCTCATGTGTTGCCTCAAGTACGAGCAGGAGGCCTACGAAGACCTGCTGAAAACCGCCCCCAAAAACGACAGCTTCGTGGACACCCCCGAAGGCCGTGGCACCATCTGTGATGTGAACCTGCTTCGCCAATCCGTCCGCGTCCGCATGGAGGATCACCCGGAGATCATCAACTCCTTTAAAAACAACGAAATCGCCGTCCTGCGCAGTGGCAAGGCACGGAAAAACGATGCTCCTATCCCCCGGGATGTGGCGCCCATCTCTTCCAAACCACGTGCGCCCAAGGCACCCATGCCCACCGGCAACGAAGGTTTTGTGGAGCCCATCATCATCGGCGAAGCCGTGGAGCCAAGACAAGAGCGCCGTCCCAACACCAACCGGCGCAAGCCTCGCCCTGACCAACCCGGTCAACAGCAGGGTCAACAAAAGCCCCGCCCACCTCGCGGTGAGCAAAAGCCCAAGGTGCAAGGGGAGCAAAAGCCAAGACCTCCCAAGCCCCAAAATCAGCCCAAGCCCCAACAGCAATCCCAACAACCACAGGGGGAGGCTCCAAAAGAGGGCGGCGAGGCCAAGCCAAAATCGGGCAATCGTCGTCGCTATCGCCCCCGCCGTCCCAAAAACCCCAACGGCGGTCAAGGTGGCGGACAACCCAAGTCTGAATAAATGCAAAAACCGATGCC
>JAWXUJ010000244.1:0-2860 GCA_044432765.1 Eubacteriales bacterium
CATTTCTGCCTTGCAAGGCGGGCACCAAGTTGCCCAGATGTTCAAAAATATGGTCTTGCCTGCGTAATCGGACAATGTGTGGACGTTGCCAAATTGGTCCTCCAGTTGAAAATCCAGAGCGGGGATTGCGTCGGCATCTGGTTCTGGGGCAGGTTCCTCTTGTGAAGGAATGTCTTCTTCAGGCGCAGAATCGGTGTCAGGTTCCGGTTCTGGGGCAGGTTCTTCTTGTGGTGCAATATCTTCTTCTGGCGAAGAATCGGTGTCTGGTTCCGGTTCTGGAGCAGGTTCTTCTTGTGGTGCAATGTCTTCGTCTAGGGCTGGTTCCGTGGGGAGTTCCACGGTTTCTTCCGCCTCCACCACTTCTTCCGCCTCCACCACTTCTTCAGTCTCACTGCCCGATGAGTAAGAGGACAGGTAGCCGGTGATGGAGTTCATGGTGCCGGTGAACATCATCAGCCCCATGAGAATCATAATCACCGCGCCGACTTTGATGGTCACCGACACGATGTTTTGGTGCTTTTTAATCAGGGTTAAGCACCTGGTTGTAAAGATGCCTAAGATGAAAAAGGGGAGGGTGAAGCCAACCGTATAAACCCCCATCAGCACCATACCTTGGGTGGTTGAACTGGCACTGGCAATCATAATCAGTACCGTGGAAAGTGCAGGCCCCACGCAAGGTGTCCATGCAAAACTAAAGGTGAATCCCATCAGTAGTGCTGTGATGGGACGCATCTTCAAGGCATTTACCTGGAAGGGTAGGCGAAACTCTTTGCCTTTGAAGGGTTTTTCAAACACGCCCAACTGGATAAGTCCCAGTAGAATGATTAAAATACCGCCAATTCTGGAAAAAAGCATCTGATTTTCTGTGAAAAACTGCCCCAGTGCCGAGAAGCCCAAGCCCAGTAAAAAAAAGGCAAAGCTGACACCGACAATAAAGGCAAAGGTGTTCACAAACACCTTCTTTTGGTCAAAAATCCGTTGACCATGCTCGTCAACGTGGTATCCTCCACCGGACAAATAGCCCATGTAAAGGGGGATAATCGGCAGAATACAGGGGGAAAAGAAGCTGAGTATCCCCTGTAAGAAGACGGTTATGGCGGGTATGGACACATTTAAATCAAATCCCATGACGCGGTATCTCCTTTATTGTGTGTTACTAGAATATTATATAAGATAGACAAAGGGTTTGTCAACAATCAAAAATAGAGGGGATTTTATGAAAAAGTGGTAAATGTGGTTCCAATAAACCAACCCTGCCCTCGTGCTAGAGGACGGGGCTGCTTTTTTGAATAGTTACACGGCTTTGGCATTGGCGATAGCCTTACAGAGCGTAGCTTTGCCCCGCAAGAATAAAAGTGCACATTCTTGGATTTATCCTGGGAACAGAGCCAAGGCGGCCTCGTCGGCGACCACGATGACGTCGTGGTGGAGTTGTAGAATGGAGGCAGGAATGTTGGGGGTGATGGGGCCGTAGAAGGCATCGTAGAGTGCCTTGGCCTTGTTGGCACCGGAGGCAATCAACAGGATTTTGTGGGCAGCCATAATGGACTTGATGCCCATGGTGTAGGCTTTCTTGGGCACATCGTCCATAGAGGTGAAGAACCGGGCATTGTCCTTGATGGTGGCCTCAGTTAGGTCGATGCAGTGGGTTTCGCTGGCGAAGTTTTCACCGGGTTCGTTGAAGCCGATGTGACCGTTGCTCCCGATGCCCAGAACTTGGCAATCGATGCCACCAACTTGTTGAATCAGGGCGTTGTAGTCGGCGCATGCTTTGGTTTCGTCAGCCTCCAAACCGTTGGGGACATGGGTGTTTGCCAGGTCGATGTTGATGTTGTGGAACAAGTTTTTGTTCATGAAATAGCGATAACTTTGGTCGTTGGTTGGTTCCAGACCTTTGTATTCGTCCAGGTTGACGGTGGTGACTTGGGAGAAGTCGATGTCGCCCTTTTTACACCATTCAGCCAGTTGGCTGTACATCCCCAGAGGGGTGCTGCCGGTTGCCAGACCCAACACGCATTTGGGTTGCATAATCACTTGGGCAGACAGGATATTGGCAGCTTTTCTGGTGACGTCTTCGTAAGATTTTCCTTTGTATAGTACCATATTATAGTCCTCCTAATTTTTGTTGTGCCATCCAGGCGGCACCTTCTATACTGGCGGCGTTGCCCAAAAGGGCTGGTTTCAAAGCGACAGGGAGATGTAGTAGGGGAGTCGGTATTTCACTTCTGCCGCTACCGACCACCACAAGGGATGGATTCAGCGCCAAAACCAAGGTGGAAAGGCCAATCCAGTCATCCACCAGTTGTTTCACCTCTGAGCGCTCCATATTTTCCATGATGATGCGACCGTTGGTCAAGGTTTTATCATGCTTGGACAGACCGTAGTAGCGGGTTGCGTTTTGTGTTGTTCCAAAAATCATAGGGGAAACCTTCGTCATAAGTTCATCGTTAGTATGAAGCCTAGAATTATCTTACCATATGGCTTCATCGTTTGTCAAATCATTTTGATAGGTTTATGGTTAACATGGCGAGAAGTCTACTGGCAATGGGCCTAAAAAATAGAATAGACCCAATCATTGGTGGCTTTGCAGGACAAGGCGGGGCGCAGAGATGAAGTTGCGCAGATGCCGTCGAAAAATCTTGCGGTCAAGGAGAATGGTGATATGAAATCCAAAATTTTACACCGATAGGGGCGAACAGCGTTCGCCCCTATCGGTGTAATTTCAGTTTTTGTATGCGCTTTTGGTACTATAAAAAGCGTAAGTGTTAGGCACCGATGGGTGTTTCACATTTGCGCTTATTCTATTACAATAAGGGGAGTAATTGGTCTGGCGTGGCGCTTTTTGGAGCGAAGCCTCCGT
>JAWXUJ010000245.1:0-2837 GCA_044432765.1 Eubacteriales bacterium
GATTTGATCGGTCAATCCATCTTCACGAGCCAGTTGGTACAGGGAGTCCCCATAGGTCTTGGCGGTCTGTGTCATCCGTCCTCACCCATCTTTTCGATAAATTCTTCCACCAATTTCTGATGGTCTTTTTGATCGATTTCACGCTCCACAACCTTGGACGCAATGTCCATAGCGATTTCGGAAATCTCGTTTTTCACTTGGTTCAGTGCCTTTTTCTTTTCCAAAGCAATGTCAGCAGTTGCCTTATTTTTAATGGCAGTTGCCTCTTCTTTGGCCTCGCGAACCATTTGGTCGCCACGGCTTTGGGCGGTGGCGGTGGCGGTGCGAACCAGCTCTGCAGCTTCGGTTTTTGCGCCAGTCAACAATGCTTCGTAGGAAGTTTGGCTTTCCAGAGCGGCGGTTTTTGCCGTCTCTGCATCCAAATACAGACTGTCCACCTGGGCTTGACGGTCAGCTATGACCTTTTTCACAGGTGCAAACAAGAATTTTTTAAACAGCATCATGGTGATGAACAGATTGCAAATCTGTGCAATAAACGTCCATGGTGCAATGCCCACAAGGGCTTGATAATCCATCGCGATACTCCTTTTCTGTTTTTCTTGCCTCCTTTTTGAGAAGGAGGTGCCACCCGCAGGTGGCAGAGGATTAGGGGCATCCTATCACAGGAAAGACCTAATCCTCAGTCAGCAAGCTGACAGCTCCTTTTCAAAAAGGAGCCTTGGGATTACAGCATACCCAAGAACAGGCCGGGAGCCACGAACAGAAGGAGCAGACCGGTGACGAAGCCGTAAATACCGGTGGTTTCTGCGACGGCGCAACCCAGCAGCATGGTGGATGTGACGTCACCCTTGCACTCTGGTTGACGGCCGATGGCCTCAACGGTCTTACTGACGGCGATACCTTGACCAATACCAGGGCCAACACCTGCGATCAATGCCAAACCAGCGCCAATGGCGCAACCCATCAAAACAATAGCCTTTGCGATTTCCATAATAAAATCCATCCTTTTTGTAATTAATAATGAATAATTAAGAATTAATAATTATCCGTTTTTGAAGTTTTTACAATCGCCGTTAGAACTTTGATAATCTGTGTGCAGTCGTCAAGCATAGATTGAAACTGCTCTTCACTTAAATACTCCGTTCGTCTCAGCAATGTAAGCCAATAGGCGGTTTCCGATGCTTCTTTCAAAGCAATGCTTAATTTCGAGATAACATCTTTTTTGCTCTGTCCATATTCTGCTTCATGGGCGTTGGCTCCAATGCTGGTGCCACAACGAAGAAGCTGTTTGGATATCTCATATTCCTGTTTTTCCTTGCATAGATACTTGCGTAATTTCACAATGCGTACGGCAAAATCCATAGACATTGTCTGAATTTGCGTCTGCTTCACAAGTTTCCTCCTAAAATAATTATTAATTATTAATTGTTAATTATTAATTATTCGGCGGCTGCTGCGATATACAATGTGGTCAGCATACAGAAGATGAAGGCCTGCATGGCGCTGGAGAACCAATCGAAGTAGAGGGAGAGGAAGGCGGGTACACCGACGGTGAGGAAGGGAATCGCCCCTAAAAAGTCGCCAACCACGCCGGGAATCAGCCCGAACAACGCCTGGTTTGCCACGGTCAATGCCGCGTAAATCAGGGTGGTGATGACCATGCCTGAAACAATGTTGCCGAAGTGACGGAAACCCATGGATACAGGGGTCGCCAACTCGCCAAGGATGTTAAAGGGTGTCAAGACGGCAATGGGCTCGGTGTAGCCTTTGAGGTAGCCCAACACACCGTTTGTCTTGATTTTGGTGTAGGTGATTAAAATGAACACCACCACAGCCCAGGACAATACTGTGTTCAAATCCGCAGTCGGGGCGAAACACCCCACCAGACTGGATAGACTGGACAGCAAGGACAGGCTGAAAATAGCCGCCACAAAGGGGATATACCCTTTGAACTTTTCGCCCATGTTGCCAATGACGAATTTTTCCGCAGTGGACACCAAAAATTCCGCAACAGCTTGACGCTTTGTGATGTTGGTCACCTTTAAATCGTGGGTCAGCCACAGGCAGAGCACCAATAAAATCGCCATAATCGCCCAGGTAACAACCAGGCTTGCCGTGATGGGAATGCCACCGAAAGCAGGGATTTCAACGAGTATGGGCGCGCCTTGAATGGAAACTTCCACTTATCATTCACCCCCCTTTTTACCCGAATCTGCTGTGTTTTCTGGACGGTAAATGCCAGTAAACTGGAGTGCATATATGGTGATGCGTGGCAGGAGCATGGGGATTACTATGGCAAATGGATTGAAAAAATCCAAGAGCAGACCCAAGCCGATTGCCAGCGCAGAAACCAACATTCTAAGGCTGTAAGAAGACTTCATCACCGCAGCAGAGCGGTCGCCAGCCTCGACGGCTTTTTCCACACTGATGGCAAGATAGACGAAATTCCCGATGGCGGCAGCCGCGCCCAAAAGGCCGCCCAACAGGACAGCCAGATTAAATTCTTTGCACAAATAAAAAATCAGCATCATAATCGCCGTCCCGGCCACAACGCCGAGTGCAATCCGCTTGATTTCTTTTTTGGATGCTTCTTGTAGATGAAACATGGTTCACTTCCTTATTTTTAGTTAGGAGTTCGCGGAGCGGTTAAGAGTTACGAATTATTCACCAAATCATCAATCGTGGTCGATGAAAAAGCGGGGTTTTTCCTGTTTTTTGGACTTTCTTTCCATCATACGATAGAAAACCAATCCGTTGGAAAAGCTGGCGCACAGGCCGAAGACAATGGCGAGCACCATAATCCAAGTTCCCAATCCCCATCGATTTTGTGCCCAAAT
>JAWXUJ010000246.1:0-2832 GCA_044432765.1 Eubacteriales bacterium
GGTTTGAGCTTGGTCGGCGCCCATGGCGATTTGTGCCACGTAGACGTAGCCATAGCTCATGGCGATGTCGGCCAGGGACTTGGACTTCATGTCCTTACCAGCAGCGGCAAATTGAGCAACTTGACCGATGTTGGAAGCCTTGGAGGCTTGACCACCAGTGTTGGAGTAGACTTGGGTATCGAAGACGAAGATGTTGACGTTTTGACCGGAAGCCAGAACGTGGTCAACACCGCCGAAGCCGATGTCGTATGCCCAGCCGTCGCCACCGAAGATCCAGATGGACTTCTTGGCAAGGTAGGTCTTTTCTTTCAGGATGTCAGCGACAACTTCGCCATCAACGTTGGCTTCCAGGTTGGCAATCAGAGCCTTGGATGCTTCGGCGTTGACGTTGGCATCGTCCATGGAATCCAAGTATGCGGCGCAAGCAGCCTTGCGATCGCCTTCGGAGGCTGCCATCACTTCTGTGACTTTGCCTTCCAGACGAGCGCGGATAGCAGCTTGACCCAGATACATACCATAACCGTGTTCGGCGTTGTCTTCGAACAGGGAGTTACACCAAGCAGGACCGTTGCCGTTCTTGTCGGTGCAGTATGGGGAAGTCGCAGCAGGGCCGCCCCAGATGGAGGAACAACCAGTTGCGTTGGAGACGTACATACGGTCACCGAACAGTTGGGTGACGATACGAGCGTAAGCGGTTTCGGCGCAACCTGCGCAGGAGCCGGAGAATTCCAGATAAGGAGTGAGGAATTGAGATTCCTTGACGTTCTTGGTGCTGGAGACTTCGGGTTTGACGTCGATGTTTGCGACCATGTAGTCGAAACCAGCTTGTTCGGACAGAGCTTGTTCTTGTGGAACCATTTTCAGAGCTTGAATCTTCTCTGGGCAAGCGCCAACACAGACACCGCAACCCATGCAGTCCAGTGGGGAGATAGCCATAGCGAAGGAATACAGACCCTTGCCCTTGCCAGCCTTGACAGGAACCATCTTGGTGCCAGCAGGTGCGCTCGCAGCTTCGGCTTCGGTCAGAGCGAAAGGACGGATGGTGGCGTGAGGACAAACGTAAACGCAAGAGTTACATTGGATACACTTGGTGGAATCCCATTCAGGAACCATGACGGCAACGCCACGTTTTTCGTAAGCGGAAGCGCCTTGTTCGAATTGACCGTCCACGTGATCCATGAAGGCGGAGACAGGCAGGCTGTCGCCGTCCATCTTGCTCACAGGTGTGAGGATTTCCTTGACCATCTTGACCAGTTCAGGCTTACCAGCCAGTACTTCGTCCTTGGCAGCGTCTTCGGCAGTAGCCCAAGAAGCAGGAATGTCGAACTTGACGAAGGCAGTTGCGCCAGCGTCGATGGCTTTCCAGTTCATGTCGACCACGTCTTGACCCTTTTTCAGGTAGGAGTACTTTGCAGCGGCCTTCATGTATTCGTTTGCTTCAGCAGCAGGCATAACTTCTGCCAGGGTGAAGAAAGCGGATTGGAGAATGGTGTTGGTACGCTTGCCCATGCCGATGGATTGAGCCAAGTCGATTGCGTTGATGGTGTAGACTTGGACGTTGTTTGCAGCGATGTAACGCTTTGCAACGGCTGGCATATGTGCATCAACTTCTTCTGGAGTCCATTGGCAGTTGATCAGGAAGACACCGCCGGGCTTGACGTCACGCACCATGGGATAACCCTTGATGATGTAGGAGGGGTTGTGGCAAGCGACGAAGTCAGCCTTGTTGATGTAGTAAGGAGCCTTGATGGCCTTGTCGCCAAAACGCAAGTGGGACACGGTGACGCCACCGGTCTTCTTGGAGTCGTATTGGAAGTAGGCTTGGACAAATTTGTCGGTGTGGTCACCGATGATTTTGATGGAGTTCTTGTTTGCGCCAACGGTGCCGTCGCCGCCCAGACCCCAGAATTTACATTCGATGGTGCCTTCCGCTGCGGTGTTGGGAGAAGGAACTTCTTCCAGAGACAGGTTGGTGATGTCATCGTTGATGCCCAAGGTGAAGATTCTCTTGGAGTCTTCTTTGGCCATTTCTGCGTACACAGCGAAGACGGAGGAAGGAGGGGTGTCCTTGGAGCCCAAGCCGTAACGACCGCCGATGACAGGAGTGGAGATGCCAGCGTTTGCCAGAGCAGTGACCACGTCCATGTACAGAGGTTCGCCCATGGAGCCGGGTTCTTTGGTGCGGTCCAAAACAGCGATCTTCTTGCAGGTGGAGGGGATTGCGGCAATCAGCTTTTCAGGGCAGAATGGACGATACAGACGGACTTTAATCAGGCCGACTTTTTCGCCGTTTGCGTTCATGTAGTCGATGACTTCTTCAGCGACATCGCAGAAGGAACCCATGCAGACGATGACGCGTTCTGCGTCTGGTGCGCCGTAGTAGTTGAACAGTTGATAGTCGGTGCCCAGCTTTTCGTTGACCTTGCCCATGTATTCTTCGACCACTGCAGGCAGTTCGTCGTAGTACTTGTTGCAAGCTTCGCGGTGTTGGAAGAAGATGTCGCCATTTTCGTGGGAACCGCGGGTGACAGGGTGGTTGGGGTTCAGTGCGTGAGCACGGAAAGCCGCAACAGCGTCCATGTCGGTCATTTCCTTCAAATCTTCAAAGTCCCAAACAGCGACTTTTTGGATTTCGTGGGAAGTACGGAAGCCGTCGAAGAAGTTGATGAAGGGAACGCGGCCTTTCAGTGCTGCCAAGTGGGCAACAGGAGCCAAGTCCATGACTTCTTGAGGGTTGGATTCTGCCAGCATAGCGAAACCGGTTTGACGGCAAGCCATAACGTCAGAGTGATCGCCGAAGATGTTCAAAGCGTGGGAGGAAACGGTTCTGGC
>JAWXUJ010000247.1:0-2832 GCA_044432765.1 Eubacteriales bacterium
TAAAAGGAAGTGTCATCTATGAAATTAGCAGAACTTTTACAGGGCGTTGCTGTTTTGAGCGCCAATGCACCTATGGACATGGAAATCGGTGGCGTTTGTTACGATTCTCGCAATACCAAGGCGGGGGATATGTTCGTCGCCGTCACTGGATTTGCCGTGGATGGTCACAAGTACATCGGCAAAGCCGTGGAACTGGGCGCCACCGTGGTGCTCTGCCAGGAAATTCCAGAGATGGAGGTGCCCTATGTCCAAGTGGCGGATTCCCGGGCTGTTTTGGCACAGTTGGGCGGTAATTGGTACGGACACCCCTCCAAGGCCATGACCGTCATCGGCGTCACCGGCACCAACGGTAAAACCACCACCACCTATCTGCTGAAAACCGTGTTGGAACAGACCGTCGGTGCCAAAGTCGGCATCATCGGCACCATCCACAATATGATTGGTGAAGAAATCGTGGAGACAGAGCGGACTACTCCGGAAAGTTTTGAACTGCAAGGCCTGCTGGCACAGATGAAAGAGGCCGACTGTACCCACGTTCTCATGGAAGTATCCTCCCACGCCCTGGTGCTGAACCGGGTGGACGGTATCCATTTTGAAGTGGGCATCTTCTCCAATCTCACCGAAGACCACCTGGATTTCCACCACACCATGGAGGAATACGCCCAGGCAAAAGCACTGCTGTTTACCCACTGCGCCCACGGCGCGTACAATATAGACGACCCGGCCTACAAAACTATGATGGAGCAGGCCACCTGCACCACGTTGACCTATGGGAAGGCAGATAATACCGCCGATTTGACGGCGAAAAATGTGGCACTTCACTCTGACAGCGTGGAATTTGACGCTGTTTATGGAGAAAAGACTGTCAGCATCAAACTGGGCATCCCCGGTGGATTTACGGTGTACAACACCATGTCCGTTCTGGCGGCAGGCCTGATTTTGAACATCGGGTTGGAGGATATGGCTAAAGCACTGTCCATCGCCCACGGTGTCAAGGGCAGGGTGGAGGTGGTGCCAACACCAGGCACCGACTACACCGTCCTAATCGACTACGCCCATAGCCCCGATGGACTGGAAAACGTCCTCACCTCGGTCAATGGCTTCTGCAAAGGGCGCACCATTGCCGTCTTTGGCTGTGGCGGTGACCGGGATCCCATCAAACGCCCCATTATGGGAGAAATCGGTTCCCGCCTCTCCGATGTGACCATCATCACCTCCGATAACCCCCGCACAGAGGACCCTATGCAGATTATCGAACAAGTGGTGGAGGGTGCCAAACGGACGGGCAAGCCCTACTATGTAGAAGAAAATCGTCGCAAAGCCATTCGCTTTGCCATGGATTTGGCAGAAAAGGATGACATCATAGTCTTGGCAGGCAAAGGCCACGAGACGTATCAAATTTTGGGAACAATCAAAACCCACTTGGACGAGCGCGAAGAAGTTGCCGCCCATCTGGAAGAACTGGGAGTGACGCAAAAATGAAACAATTAACACTAAAGCAAATCGCCCAATGGTGCGGCGGCACCGTCGAAGAGCAGTATGAGAACATTGTGGTGGAGGAAATTACCACCGACTCCAGAGATGTGAAGCCTGGCTTCCTGTTCATCCCCCTGCCCGGCACCAAAGTGGATGGTCATAACTACATCCGTAGAGCCATCCAAAGTGGCGCGGTGGCCTGCCTGAGCCAAAAGGAAGGAAACTACGCCGGCGCACCCATCATCCAAGTCAAGGACACCTTGGTTGCCTTTGGCGAAATCGCAAAGGGCTACCGGATGGAGCGGTCTGCGTTCGTTTTGGCAATCACCGGCAGTGTGGGCAAAACCACAACCAAAGAGATGGTGGCAACCATGATGCGCCAAAAGTACAAAACCATTTGGACAGAGGGCAACCACAACAACAATCTCGGACTGCCTATGACCGTGGTGCGCGTGGACGAAGACACAGAAGTCGCCGTTTTGGAACTGGGTATGAACCACTTTGGGGAGATGTCCTATCTGTCCAAAATTGCCAAGCCCAACCTGGCTATCATCAACAACATCGGTACCATGCACATTGAAAACCTAGGTTCCCGCGAGGGAATCCTTCGGGCGAAAATGGAAATTCTGGACGGCATGGACGAGGAAGGTGTCCTCATCCTCAATGGCGATGAACCACTGCTGTGGAACATGAAAGAGGAACTCCTTGCCAAACTGAAAAAAGTGTACTATTACGGCATCGAAAACAAGGAATGCGACATTTTGGCCACCAACATCGATCGTGGTCTGGATGGTGTCCGCTTCTCCTTTGTCGCAGAAGGCAAAGAAGCTGTGCCTGTGTTCATTCCCGCCAATGGACAACACACCATCTACAATGCTCTGGGTGCCATCACCGCCGGCATGATGGCAAAGTTGAGCCGCGAACAAATTCAAATCGCACTGTCCAACTTTGAAAATACTGGCAGTCGTCAAAAAATCTACGAAGCAGGTGGCTATACCATCATCGAGGACTGCTACAATGCAGGCCCTGAATCCATGGCAGCTGCTTTGGCTGTTTTAGGTGAGATGAAAAACGGTGGTCGCCGCATTGCCGTTCTGGGCGATATGCTAGAACTGGGCAGCTGCTCCACCGCTGAGCACTACCGCGTCGGTCGTCTGGCCCTGGAAAATGCAGACTTGCTCTTCGCCTATGGCGTCAATGCCAACCGGGTAGTCACCGGCGCTGTGACCGGCGGTATGAACCCCAAAATGGCCATGTTCTTTGATGATCAAGATGGCCTGATTCACCAACTTCGTGCCAAAGCCCGGAAGGGCGATGTGCTCCTGTTCAAGGGCAGTCGCGGCATGAAGATGGAAC
>JAWXUJ010000248.1:0-2827 GCA_044432765.1 Eubacteriales bacterium
CGTTCTGGCTTCCGGTCAAAACGTCAACATCTTCGTCTTCGATACCCAAGTCTACTCCAACACTGGTGGTCAAGCCTCCAAGGCTTCCAACATCGGCCAAGTTGCACAATTTGCCGCTGCTGGTAAGGACATGAAGTCCAAGTCTCTGGCTGACATCGCCATGAGCTATGGCTACGTCTACGTTGCACAAATCGCAATGGGCGCTGACCAAGCACAAACCCTGAAGGCCATTGCAGAGGCAGAAGCATACGAAGGTCCATCCCTGATCATCGGCTACGCTCCTTGCGAAATGCACTCCATCAAGGGCGGCATGCAAAACTGCCAAAAGGAAATGAAGAAGGCAGTCGATTGCGGCTACTGGAACATGTTCCGCTACAACCCTGCTCTGAAGGGCGAAGGCAAGAACCCATTCACCCTGGACTCCAAGGCCCCAGCTGGCGGCTATCAAGAGTTCTTGATGAACGAAGCTCGTTACTCCTCCTTGACCCGCAGCTTCCCAGACCGCGCAAGCGAACTGTTTGCAAAGTCCGAAGAAAATGCCAAGGACCGTTACAACTACTTGCTGAAGCTGAAAGCTCTCCACGAAGTCTAATTCCTAACGCAAAAAGGAGCCAAAACCCTCGGGTTTTGGCTCCTTTTGTTATATTTAAAGTAAATTATAGGGAGGCGATTATCAATCGCCTCCCTATAAAACCGCCCGAAGGCAATCACAATTCACTAATCTGCGTAGACAATTTTGTCCAAAATATCCGTGAAATAAGCGATAACCACCCCATAATTGGTCATAGGCACCCCTTGGGATGTAGCGCGTTCCAAGCGGGACAGAACGTGTTTCCGGTTGAACATACAGGCACCGCAGTGGATGAGCAGGTCGTACTGGGACAGGTCCTCTGGGAAATCCGAACCGCTGACCAAATCAATTTGCAGGTCAGGGGAGATTTTTTTGCGGAGCATACGAGGGATTTTCTCCCGCCCGATGTCCTCGGTCAAAGGCGCGTGGGTACAGGCCTCGCTAACCAGGACTTTTGAGGTGGGCGTGAGAGAATCGATGGCACGAACACCTTCAATAAATGCCCGAATATCCCCCTTGTACCCAGCAAACAAGACAGAAAACGAGGTCAAAAGTGAGGATTCTGGCTTGTGCTTGTAGACGTAATCAAAGACTTGGGAGTCGGTGATAATCAGCTTGGGTGGTTCCTTCAAAGAGGCCAAACCTGCCAAATACCGGTCAGTGGTCACGGAAATCAGGAGGCATTTCTTGTCCAAAAGTTCCCGGGTAGTCTGAACTTGAGGCAAAATGAGCCGGCCTTTCGGTGCTTGAATGTCCTGGGGCATAACCAACATGACCACATCCCCGTCGGTACATAGATCGCCAGTGATGGTTTTTTCCTTCAATTCCCCGCCGATTTCCACCAGCTTTTGAATCAATTCCTCCACACCCTCCCGGGTGGTGGCACTGGTGACTAGCACCTCCTTTTGGAAGGTGGCCTCTAGTAATTCTTTGGTAGCCATGGTGTCTTCCACCAAATCCGCTTTGTTCAGCACCATCAAAGTAGGTGTTTTTTGCAAATCTGCCACCCAAGTCTCATATTGGGAAATATCGGAAATATCGTTGGAATCAAAGACAATCACGGCAATATCAGCCTTTAAAGTTGTCCGTTTTGCCAATTCCACACGAGCGGCACCCAGTTGGCTCTCGTCGTCAAAACCTGCCGTGTCCACCAGGACGCAAGCGCCGATACCGGCAATTTCCATGGACTTCCACACCGGGTCGGTGGTAGTGCCTGCAATTTCGGAAACCAGGGAGATTTCCTGCTTGGTGATGGCGTTAATCAGGGAAGATTTCCCGCTGTTGGTTGCGCCGTAAAAGGCGATGTGGGTGCGGTTGGCTCTTGGTGTCTCTAACATATGTACCTCCTAAAAACGGAAATCCCGTTGGTTGCCCTCCATATCTTGGAGGTATTTTAATGTGGTTTCTTTGACTTTTTCATTGGTGATATGGTCAATTTCCTTCACAATCACATCATTACCCAACTTTTTTGCTTCTTCCGTGCCATAGTCTAACAGGTATTCGCGGAGGGTGAGCAAGGCGTTGGGATGACAGCAGTTGACGATTTGTCCCGATTTGATCAGCTTCATAAACCGGTCGCCGGTACGGCCTTCGCGGTAGCAGGCGGTGCAGAAGCTGGGAATAAATCCCAAGGACAGAAGCCACTCCACGATTTCACCCAAGGTACGCTCATCGCTGAGGTCAAATTGCGCCGAGTTGTCCTCTGCGTAGTCGCTTTCCGCGTAACCGCCCACGCTGGTCTTGGAACCGCCAGAAATTTGGGAAACACCCACATCCAAGACGCGTTTGCGCACGGCCGCGGACTCTCTGGTTGACATAATAATGCCAGTGTAGGGCACTGCAATGCGAATCAAAGCCACGATTTTTTCGAAAATATCGTCATCGATGGCATTGGAAAATTCATCCACATCAATGTCGTCGGCAGGGCAAATTCTGGGCACACTAATGGTGTGTGGGCCGACACCTTTGTAGGCTTCCAAGTGCTCTGCGTGCATCAAAAGTCCTGCAAAATCGTATTTATACAGGTTTAATCCGAACAAAACACCCAGTCCAACGTCGTCCACACCGCCCTCCATGGCGCGGTCCATGGCCTCTGTGTGATAGGCATAATCGCTCTTGGGTCCGGTAGGATGGAGGCGCTCATACTCGGTTTTGTTGTAGGTTTCTTGGAACAAAATATAGGTGCCAATGTTGGCCTCTTTTAGTTTACGATAATTTTCCACAGTGGTGGCGGCGATGTTGATGTTGACCCGACGA
>JAWXUJ010000249.1:0-2821 GCA_044432765.1 Eubacteriales bacterium
TCGTCTTCGGAAACAGCGACTTTATGATGTCCTGTGCCTGCTCCGCCGGCCCCGCTTTTGAGGGTGGCGACATCAGCTGTGGTATGCGTGCCACCGATGGTGCCATCGAGGCCTTGACCATCGACTGCGCCACCATGAACCCCACCCTTTCCATCATTGGCGATGCAGGTCAAAAGCCCATCGGCCTCTGCGGTTCTGGCATCATCGATGTGATTGCCGAGCTGTACCGTTGTCGGATGATCACCCCCAAGGGGAAATTTATCCGAGAAGGTGCTCGAATCCGTCATGACCGCCACAACACCGGACGGTACGTCCTGGCAACCGCTGAAGAATCCCATACCGGTCGAGAAGTCGCCATCGATGAAATCGACATCGACAACTTCATCCGGGCAAAGGGTGCCATTTTCTCCGCCATCGAGTGCATGATGGAGGCCCTGGACATGGACGTGTCCATGCTGTCCAACGTCTACGTCGCCGGTGGCATCGGCAGTGGCATCAACATGGCAAACGCCGTTCGCATCGGGATGTTTCCCGACATTGGTTTGGACAACTATCACTACATCGGCAACTCCTCTTTGGAGGGGGTCTACGCCATGGTGGTTTCCAACCAAGCGCGGGAAAAAGTCTACGATATGGCGAAAAATATGACCTATATGGAACTTTCCACCCACCCCACCTATATGGACAGCTTTGTGGGTGCCTGCTTCCTACCCCATACTAACGCCGCTCTATTCCCCAGCAGTACACAGGAGGATATTTGATTTTGGAGATTCAAAACAACAAAGAATTGGTGCCGCTGGAGCACTACCTGACCAAGTGGAGCCAGTCCGATGCTGACGAAATTGCCACTCGCACGGGGGTTTCTTTCGATGGAACCGCATTTATCGTTTCCCTCTATGGGGTGGACTACACCATCACCCATCCTGATTTTTCAATCACTGCAGAGGCGGAAGATGCCATAGCAGTCCACTACATTCCAGCGCAAATTCTCCTCCTTCGTTACCTGTTGGAGGGAAAGAAAATCATGTCCTCTGGCAAGTTTTTGACTTTCCGTGAGACTCCGTGGGGGCCTGTGTATGTGACACCTTTCACCGGTCGTTGCCTGACCCGCGCCGCCTTTACATTTGGGTTCAAATTATCTCAATTTGCAGCTGGAATGGAGCTTTTAGGCGGAAAAAAACTGCCAACGGGTGACGTGGGCTATGAGGTAGAGGCTCTGGACGGCTTCAAAATTCAGATGATGGTTTGGGCAGGGGATGACGAATTCCCGCCCAGTTGCCAGATATTATTTTCTGACAATTTCCCGAAATCATTTGAAGCAGAGGATTTATGCGTGTTCTGCGATATACTAATTTCCGACATAAAAAGTAAAATGTTGAAAAAAATTTAGAAAAGGACTTGCAAATTTCAACAGAAAGTAGTATAATGTTGAAGTCGATAAATCGTTACTGATAGACGATTTTCCACATACATGAACAGCCGTGACCATACAAACGGAAGTGGCTGCAACCCAATGTACTGCGTTATACCAACGGCGCAGACAAATTTAATTTATGAGGTGCCCAACATGTACAAGTCTGATATCGAAATCGCACAAGAGAACTCCATGCTGCCCATTACCAAAATCGCTGCCGTCGCTGGTGTCGACGATAAGTATTTGGAAATGTACGGCAAATACAAAGCCAAAGTTGACTACAACATCCTCAACGATGTGAAGCGCAAAGACGGTAAGCTGGTTCTGGTCACTGCCATCAACCCCACCCCCGCTGGCGAAGGCAAAACCACCACAACGGTTGGTTTGGCTGACGGCATGAAGACCCTGGGTAAAAACGTTCTGGTCGCACTGCGCGAACCCTCTCTGGGTCCTGTGTTCGGTGTCAAGGGCGGCGCAGCCGGTGGTGGTTACGCACAAGTCGTTCCCATGGAAGACATCAACCTTCACTTCACCGGCGACTTCCACGCAATCGGCGCTGCAAACAACCTGCTGGCTGCCATGCTGGATAACCACATCTACCAAGGCAACAAGCTGAACATCGACCCCAGAAGAATCACTTGGAGACGTTGCGTTGACATGAATGACCGTCAACTCCGCTTTGTCACCGATGGTCTGGGTGGTCGCGTCAACGGCGTGCCCCGCGAAGATGGTTACGACATCACCGTCGCTTCCGAAATTATGGCTGTTCTCTGCTTGGCTTCCGATGTCACCGACTTGAAGGCTCGTCTGGGTCGTATCATTGTTGGCTATACATATGACGAAAAACCCGTCACCGCCGCAGAATTGAACGCACAAGGCGCCATGACTGCGCTGCTGAAAGATGCCCTGAAGCCCAATCTGGTGCAAACCTTGGAAGGTACCCCTTCCTTCGTCCATGGCGGTCCTTTCGCCAACATCGCCCACGGCTGTAACTCCGTTACCGCTACTAAAATCGCAATGCGTCTGTCCGACTACACCATCACAGAAGCTGGTTTTGGTGCCGACTTGGGCGCTGAAAAGTTCTTGGACATCAAGTGCCGTATGGCTGACCTGACCCCATCTGCTGTGGTTGTCGTCGCTACCATCCGCGCTCTGAAGTACAACGGTGGCGTTGCAAAGGCTGATCTGGGCAACGAAAATCTGGAAGCTCTGGAAAAAGGCATGCCCAACCTGCTGAAGCACGTCTCCAACATGACCAACGTCTACAAACTGCCTTGCGTGGTTGCCATCAACCGTTTCCCACTGGATACTGAAGCTGAACTGAAGCTGGTGGAAGACAAGTGCCGTGAACTGGGCGTCAACGTGGCTCTGTCCGAAGTCTGGGCAAAGGGCGGCGAAGGCGGCGTG
>JAWXUJ010000250.1:0-2816 GCA_044432765.1 Eubacteriales bacterium
CTGCCCAACAATGGTGTAAAAGACCCGCCCCAAGGTGGATATATCCCCCGCCAGTGAGACGTAGACATCCGTGCCCTTGGAAACCGGTGGCAAATCACCCCGGACGGCATCTAAAATCACCACAGGCCGTTCCAGTTCCTTCATTGCCAGCACTTTGGAAACCAAAATGCAGTGGCTCTCCAAAGCCGGGCGAGAAAGTCCGTATTCCACGGAAAAATCCGACGGAATTTCCAGTTTTTCAGCCTTACGCAACAGGATATCCCGGATTTCTTGCAAGGCATCCATGCCACAATCCGTCATGGCATCTCCCAGGTAGCACCCGGTCACCAAGCAGTGACCGGCCTGCTCCACCTCTGGTTTCAGTTCCCACAACAGTTGTAAGATTGAGGCATAATACTGGACATCCGAGAGAAACGTACCCAATTCCGCCCCCAATGACCAGGTGGAAATGGGTGTGTTTTTCAGTTTTTTTGCCGTCTGTAGCAAGTCCTCTTTCCGCATACCCAGTTTCGAACGGGACAGCTTGGCGCGCACCCGCCCATCGATGGACAGCTTGCCACAGGGATTGTATCGCAGTTGCAAATGTGATGGGAACATCTGCCATTCCAGCAGACAATCCACCACCCCTGGGTTGTCGATGCCCAAGGTAACCTCCAGTGCCACCGCCAGTTCCAAGGCGTCTCGCCGCGGAACCATAGGCGCAAACAGGATGCGCCGTCCACGAAATCCCAGGGCTTCAACTCGTTTTAAATCTGCCACATCGCTACAAATCAGGCCACAGCCGGCGTGAAACAAAAGCTGCGCCACGCCGTCACTGGGACAGTGGTTCAACCCCACCCAAGCCGCAGTCCCTTCCACAGTTCTGGAAGTGCCGGCACCGTCATAGAGATAGAAGGGAGTGGGGACGCTTTCTGCCAACCGCACAAGGGCTTCTTGTTCCAGGAACACCCGATCCAGTGCACATTCTAAATCCCGCTCCATGTCAATCTCCTTTCTATTTCCGGATGGTTTCATAAATCATCCGCAGTCCGTCCATCGTCAAGTTCCGATCCACCACATCAATCATGGCAGAGTTTTCCGAAATCAACCGGGACAGCCCGCCAGTGGCAACCACGCGGATAGGATCGCAGTTCATCTCCTGCTTCATCCGGGTGATTAAGTATTCCATATTGCCCACATAGCCCGCCACAACGCCGGCCTGTAGTTGCCCCACCGTGGAGGTGCCAATGATTTTCTCCGGCATGGACAGCTCCACCATGGGGAGGACAGCGGTGCCTTTGATCAGGGCATCCATGGTGACCCGCAGGCCGGTGCCGATGGTGCCACCCAAATAGGAGCCGTCCCTGTCGATGGCATCCACCGTGGTGGCTGTGCCGAAGTCAATGACAATCAGCGGTGCGCCGTATTTGGCGATGGCGGCAATGTTGGTCACAGACCGGTCCGTTCCCAATCGCTCGTTGCTCTGAAACAGGGATTTGTGGTACTGCATCCCAGAATCCACATCCACATCCACCACAATGGGGGTTTTGTCGAAATATTTGATCATGGCGCTGTTGAGGGAGTACATAATCTGAGGCACCACCGAGGCGATGATCACCGCCTCCACATCCAAGGGCTGATAGCCAAAGCGGTAGAAATACTCCGAGGCCAAAATGCCCAACTCGTCAGAGGTGGTATCGGTGGTGGTACGCAGGCGAAAATTGCCCACCAATTTATCTTGTTCAAACAGGCCAAATACCATGTTGGTATTGCCAACGTCAACGGTCAATAGCATAGGTTTCAACCCTCCATCTCGATAATGTTGCAGGAAACCACCCCTGCCTCTATGGTTAACACGCCATAGCTCCAATGGCTTCCGCCACCACAGCTACCTGGATTCACCATCCACAGATTACTCCGCGCAATGGCGACAGCCATGTGGGTATGGCCGAAGGCTACCACATCTACACCTCGCTCTTTGGCGGCCAGTTCCAGTGTCAAAAGCCCTTGTTTGACACCAAATGCGTGGCCGTGGGTCAGCATGACGGACACACCGTTAAAGTCCACCACCTTGGTCAGCGGGGTATCCATCCCGCTGAAATCGCAGTTGCCGGGGACGGCGTAAAGGGGGACATTGCCCACCTTGAGTCTTTTGGCATCCGCCAAGTGGTCGCCCATATGACAAATGGCATCGGGCTGTTCCAGCGCCACCGCTCGTTCCATCCGCTCCATACAGCGATGGGAGTCGGACAGCAGTAAAATTTTCAAATTCAATCACCTCTTGCGTGGATTTCACATAATTTAATATATACCAGTATAGGAGGTTGCTTCCATATGAACAACAATTTGCCATTCAATGAGCAGGACATCCGCCGGGTTTTGGGCAGTGCAGAGGGTCAGCAGATTTTAAAACTTCTCAACCAGGACGGCGGAAAAGCCCTGCGAGCCGCCGCCTCGGCCTATCAAAAGGGAGACATGGAAGGGGCAAAAAAAATCATCGCCCCTGTGATGGAATCCCCCCAGGCCAGTGCCTTGGTCAATCAACTGAACAAAGGACGGTAGGTGACACGCCATGGAGGATTTGGAAGGAAAAATCGGTCAGATTTTAGCTGACCCAGAGGCCATGTCCAATATTTTCAACATGGTGCAAGGGCTTGGCTTGACCCCACCGGTGGAGGCAGACCCACCGTCTGAACCAGAGGGGTTGGATATGGGGTCCATCCCTCTGCCTCTCATTGCGGCCTTGACCTCCTCCATGGGAGAAAGCACCAAGGAGGCGGCACTGTTTGGGGCATTGCGCCCCTTTTTGAAGCCGGAGCGCCAGGCCAAGTTGGACA
>JAWXUJ010000251.1:0-2810 GCA_044432765.1 Eubacteriales bacterium
GACTGGTATGTCCAACATCCGCGACGTCCTCCCATTCCCAAGAACCGTAGGCAACTGCGAACTATAAGCAAAAGCCGCCCGAAAGGGCGGCTTTTTTGACAAGCTGAAGCATCGCTTGTACGATGCCATTTTGTGATTTTTCGCGAAAAACCACAAAATACGCCGTTGCGACAGCAGGGTTATTCGCTACGCTCAACGTGAAAGGGGACCGAGGTTCCCTTATCTCCGCCCTAAGAGCCGCCTGCGGCGGTTGGTCTCCGAATCAACTTGCGAGCTAGTCACACTTTCCCTCCTTGCGAAAATTTCGGCCTGTAGGTTTTTTGACAGTCTCGCAAAAATGGGACACAAATGGGGAAAAAGGTTACAACTGGAGGTGGTAAAAAGGTGTATTTTGTCGTCTTTTGTGCATTTTGCTATTATTTTTTGTAACATTTTTAATTGGTTTTGTGCTTAGATTTGTACAAATTGTAAACATTATGAAAGTATTACTCATATATTGAGGAAATGTTATTGACAAAATGACCAATGGGTGGTATATTGTGTACATCTCAATTTTGAGAAACAAAAATAAGTGAGGACCAAAAATTATGAAAAAGCTATTTGCACTCTTGCTGGCAATGGTCATGGTTGTTTCCATGGCAGCTTGCGGCACCACTGAACAACTGGAAGAACTGGATGCAGTTCTGGACGAAGCTCTCGTCGAACTGGACGAAGCCTCTGAAGAACTGGACGAAGTTCTGGCTGAAGAAGAAGTCGAAGAAGAAGCGACTGAAGAAGTTGCAGAAGAAGCGACTGAAGAAGTTGTTGCAACCATCCTGAACTGGGAAGTTGTCTCCGTCATCTCCGCTGAAGGCGTTGAAATGGATGCAGAATCCGTGTTCGGCACTTCTATGGTCTATGCCTTCAACACCGAAGCTGGCGAAGCTGCTGCTTACGTCGGTGGCGAAGTTGCCACTGTCGGCACCTTTGCTGAACTGGAAGACGAAACCCTGGAAATCGTTTTTGACGGCGAAGCCGCTTATGGCTACATGGACGGCGAATACTTCGTCGTGGAAACCGCTGACGGTTCCCTGCAATACTGCTCTCTGATGGTCATGGAAGAAGCTGTCGAAGCAGTTGAAGAAGTCGCTGCAACCATTCTGAACTGGGAAGTTGTCTCCGTCATCTCCGCTGAAGGCGTTGAAATGGATGCAGAATCTGTGTTCGGCACTTCCATGGTCTATGCCTTCAACACCGAAGCTGGCGAAGCCGCTGCTTACGTCGGTGGCGAAGTTGCCGCTGTCGGCACCTTCGCTGAACTGGAAGACGAAACCCTGGAAATCGTTTTTGACGGCGAAGCTGCTTACGGCTACATGGACGGCGAATACTTCGTCGTGGAAACCGCTGACGGTTCCCTGCAATACTGCTCCCTGATGGCCTAATCTCTACATTAGAATATGTAACAACAACCGCCTGTGCACCCATGTGCACAGGCGGTTCAGCTTGTCAAAAAAGTCCAATTCTGTGGCGAAAATCTGAAAATCTGCGTAGGGGCAGATATTATCTGCTCGAAAAGATTGCGATTTTCTGGATTTTTCAATAGAATTGCTGGTTTTCTCGGGCGGATAATATCCGCCCCTACGGTCACAGAATTACATTATCATAATATGCAGGTTTTTGCACCACTACATTGAAAGTGTCCGCCACTGGTGGACACTTTCTTGTTTTCACCCAGGGGATTCCGTTATAATTGCTGAGTTTATGACTGCTGTTTTAGGAATAATCACGAAAAGGAGTGGGTTGCACGAAAAAAAGAGGGGAAACCTATTGGTAATACTCATGGTCACTTGAGAGTGGATAATAAATCTAAACTTTTGAGGGATATAAATTGTGAAAAAAGTGTTACATCCTGTCCACACACCCTCCAAAATGCAGTGGTATTTTTGGTTAAATTATATGAAAATACCGGAAAAACACGGATTATCCCCCCTTTCTACAAATTGGGGATTGCAATTTCATCGCTATTCCGATATAATAAGAAACTATGAACAGCGCAACCCATGGTGCACACCTGTCCACCACTGGTGGACAAACTGCGGGTTGTGTCAAATTTTAGGAGGAAAAAAATGAAAAAGTTACTCGCTACTCTATTGGCAGTCGCCATGATGGCCACCGCCTTCGCTGGTTGTGCAAGCTCCACAACCTCCACTGCATCCACTACCACCGAATCCACCGAATCCACCGCAGCAGCTGAAACCGAAACTGCTGAAGTGGCAGAAGAAGCTCCCGCTGGCGACAACACCGTTGTCATCGGCATCTACGAACCCGCTTCTGGCGACAATGGCGCTGGCGGCAAGCAAGAAATGCTGGGTATGCAATATGCCTACGCAATGAACCCCACCGTTGACATCGACGGCGTGACCTACAACGTGGTTCTGGAATACGCTGATAACCAATCCTCCACCGACAAGGCTGTCTCCGCTGCTTCCCAACTGGTCAGCGCTGGCTCCTCTGTGGTTTTGGGCTCCTACGGCTCCGGTGTTGCCATTGCTGGCTCTGACACCTTTGCCGCCGCTGGCGTTCCTGCAATCGGCGTCACTTGCACCAACAGCCAAGTCACCGAAGGCAACTCCCACTACTTCCGCATCTGCTTCATCGATCCATTCCAAGGCACCGTTTTGGCAAACTTCGCACAAGACAAGTTTGAAGCCAAAACCGCTTACGTCCTGACCAAATTGGGCGATGACTACTCCACTGGTCTGGGCTACTACTTCGAAGAAGCATTTGAAGCTGCTGGCGGCACCGTCATCTCCGAAGCATTCCCCGATGGC
>JAWXUJ010000252.1:0-2801 GCA_044432765.1 Eubacteriales bacterium
CAGATGCAAATACATATGATTGGGATTGACCACAGGGTGGCATCCATTGACATACGGCAAATTTTTGCCATGACTTCCACGGAAAAAACGGAGTTTTTATCTGTTTTACGAGAAAATTCAAATTTTTTTGGAGGCATCTTCCTGTCCACCTGTAACCGTACGGAAATCTGGATCACCGGATACGACGGTTGTGACCAAATCGCCCTGGAATTGCTGTGCAACCAGGTCGGTGTGACCACATCGGACTACCAAACCTACTTCACCGCCCGCCACGGAGAGGAAGCCATCGCCTACCTATTTTCCCTGTCCAGCGGGCTGACCTCCCAGATTTTTGGCGAGGATCAAATCCTCACCCAAGTCAAGGATGCCTTGGACTTTGCCCGCAGTTGCGATGCCACAGACACAGTGTTGGAAGTTCTGTTCCGTCGTGCCATCACCGGGGCGAAAGAGGCCAAAACCATGATGCAGACCTCCACCGCCAACGTAGGCGCCGCCGAGTTCTGCCTGGCACAACTGTCCCAAGAGGGCTATGACTACCAGGGCAAAACCTGCATGGTCATTGGCAACGGAAAAATGGGCAAGCGGGTGGCCTTGGCCTTGGCGAGTTTGGGGGCAGATGTCACCGTCACCGTCCGGGAATACCGCAGCGGTCACGTGGAAATCCCCAAGGGATGTAAGCGGATCGGCTACAGCCAACGGTTGGAAATGCTCCCCAAATGCGACTTGGTCGCCAGCGCCACCGCCAGTCCCAACACCACGTTGAAGTTGGAACACTTTCAACCTTTGATCCTGAAAAAAACCTTGATTCTCCTGGATTTAGCCGTCCCTCGTGACATTGAGCCTGAAATTGGCGGTTTGGAAAACATCCGTCTTTTCGACATCGACAGCTTCCACGCGCCGGCCTCCAACGACCTGCAACAGTTGGAGCATGAGGTGGTCGCCATGCTGGAAAGCCACGTCCACGAGTTCGTAACCTGGTTCCAATGTCGGGACACCCTGCCCGCCATCGGGCGACTGGCGGAGAAATTTGCCACCGACACCGCCCACCGGATGGAATCTGCCATCCATCAGCAAAATATGGAGGATTTCAAACTTTTCGATGAAAAATTGCGGGATATTTCCCAAAAACAACTGAAAAAACTTCTGTTCGCCATTCGCGATGAGGCGGGGGCTGTCACCCTCCACCGCACCATCGCCGCACTGGAGAAATTATATGAGTAAGGCATTTTTCCCCCTGTTTGTGGACATTTCCGGTCGCCACTTCCTGGTCTATGGCGGAGGCAAGATTGCCAGCCGTAGAATTGGAATTTTGGTGGATTTTGGGGCAAAAATCACGGTAATCGCCCCGGAAATCTTGCCAGAAACAGCAAAACTGCCCATCACCCACATCGCCCAACCCTTCGTCCCAGACGCCATGCCCCAGGCCGACTTCGTCCTAGCCGCCACCAACAACAAGGCGGTCAACAGCCAGATTGTGGCCCTCTGTCGCAGTCGGGGTATCCCCGTCAACAACGGTGCAAACCAAACAGAATGTGACTTCCACTTCCCCGCCATCGCCCGAAAAGGCAGTCTGGTAGCGGGCATCAATGCCGCCGGCACCGACCACAGTTTGGTGAAAACCGTGGCGCAAAAAATCCGAAATTTACTGGAGGTACTGCCATGAACCCCATCCGCATCGGCACCCGGGAGAGCAAATTAGCCCTCTTTCAAGCAGAGCTTGTCCGGGATTTTATCAATACACAAACCGACAAAACCGCAACTTTAGTCCCAATGAAAACCACTGGTGACATTATTTTAGACCGTTCTCTGGACAAAATCGGAGGAAAAGGCCTGTTCGTCAAAGAACTGGATACCGCCCTTTTGGACGGTCGCAGCGACCTGTCCGTCCACAGTTGCAAAGACCTGCCCATGGAGGTGTCGGAGGACTTGCCCATCGTGGGCTTCTCCCACCGCGCCAGTCCCTTTGACGCACTGGTGCTCCCCGAAGGCGCAACCATCTGGGATCGCACCCGACCTGTAGGCTGTTCCAGTCGTCGCCGGATGCTCCAACTGTCATTGATATACCCCGACGTGAAATTCGAGCCAGTCCGAGGCAACCTGCAAACCCGACTGTCCAAACTGGACAGCGGGCAGTACGGCGCGTTGATTCTGGCCTGCGCCGGCCTGGAGCGAATGGAACTGGGTCACCGGATCAGCCGTCGCTTCACCGCCGACGAGATGATTCCCGCCGCAGGCCAAGGAATCCTCTGTGTACAAGGGGTGAAAACCCAGAATTACGGCTATTTATCCAACTTTTTTGACCCAAATGCCACAGCCTGTGCCGTTGCAGAGCGAGCATTCGTTACCCTTTTGGACGGCGGTTGCTCCTCCCCCATCGCCGCCTACGCAGAGATTGAAGGGGACAACATCTTCCTCCGTGGCCTCTATTTCGACGAGGCAACCCAACAACACACCATAGGCACCGCCACCGGCTTGGTGCAAGATGCCCAAAAAATCGGAGAAGATTTGGCGAAAAAGCTGAAATTCGGTTGACACGTCGCTCCCTACATTTTTCACTCTTCACCATTCACTATAAATAAGGAGAATCCTATGATTGGTTCTGTAACTTTAGTGGGGGCTGGCCCCACAGACGTTGGCCTTTTAACACTGAAGGCCAAGGCCGCCATTGAATCGGCGGAAGTCCTGGTTTACGACGCTCTGGTGGGCGATGCCATCCTGGCTTTGGCCCCTGCCGCCGCCACCTGCATCAACGTGGGGAAACGAGCCGCCAACCACATCAAAACCCAGACCGAAACCAACCA
>JAWXUJ010000253.1:0-2798 GCA_044432765.1 Eubacteriales bacterium
CAAAGTCGCCAAGGTGGACTTAAATGCCTATGCCACCAAGTCCAACCGCAAGAAGCTGACTGGTGCCTACTCCGACAAAAGCCCGCTGAAGGCTGTGTTCCTGTCCAAAGACGAGGACACCAAAGTGGCCATCTACGCCACCGACGGCAGAGCCGTCATCTTCTCTGCATCCCAACTGGCCACCAAGTCCACCAGAAACACCCAAGGTGTGGTGGTCATGGCATTGAAACGGAAACAAGTGGTGGAGTCCGCCGTGTTGCGGGCGGAATGCCCCATCCAAAACGAGGGTAGATATGCCGCCAAAACCATTCCATCCCCCGGTGCCATTTTGAAAGATGAGGATGTGGAGCAAATCAGTTTGGGCATTTAGGCTCCAAATGGAAATATATTTAATCGAGGTAATACATGGAACAAAAATCCCCAAGAGAACTGGCGCAGACGGTGGTACTCATCATCTTCGGCAGTATGCTCTACGCGGCAGGCTTTGACCTGTTTTTAAAACCAAACGACATCAACCTGGGCGGTCTCACCGGCATCGGCCTGTTGCTCACCGTGGTCACACCTCTGGAATCCATCGGCTCTTTCGTCATTGTGATGAACATTCCACTGTTTATTCTGGCCTACCGCCATGTGGGGCGGGGGTTCTTCATGGGCTCTCTGGTGGGGATGCTGACGTCCTCTATCATGGTGGATGTGTTCGCCCATCTGGACGGCATCCAGTCGGAACCATTGATGGCCTGTATCTTCGGTGGCATTATGATCGGTGTGGGCATGGGCATTGTGTTCAAACAGGGCGCCTCCACCGGTGGCACCGACATTGTGGGACGGCTGGTCAAGAAGAAATTTCCCTATTTGCCCATGGGCAAGGCTATGTTTTTCTCCGATGCTGTGGTGTTGGTTGCCACTGGCATTGTGTTCCAAGATGTGAATAAAATGATGTACAGCGCCGTGGCACTGTTCGTCATCACCACGGTGATGGATGTGATCATCTACGGTCAAAACAACTGCGGTGTCGCCATGATTGTCTCCGACAAGGCCGAGGAATTGTCGGCGCAGATTGTGGACCAGTTGGGCAGAGGTGTCACACTCCTCAACGGCAAAGGGGTCTACACCGGGCAGGCCAAGCAGGTGATTATGTGCGCCGTGAAAAACCAACAGGTGGGGCAACTAGAGGCTCTGGCTGTGGCAATCGACCCCAAAGCATTTGTGATTATGCAAAAAGCCCACCAAGTCCTGGGCGACGGCTTCGGACGATACCGAGAAGACGGAATGGGCTAAAATAGCAAAGCGTGAATGGTGAACCGCGAAAATCACCATTCGCCTTTGGTCAAGTGGAAGGGAGCGGGTTTTTATGATGAAAATTGGTCATTGGATGATTGTCATTTTGGCATTGCTGTGCCTGGTTGGGTGTAGCCCTATGTTGGATGACCAGTATGTCGTCATCACCCCCCACGAAGTTTCGGAAAGCGACGACAGTCAAGACTATATGGTGGCACAGAACTACTTGAGCTTGAAAAACGTCCTGCTGGAAATGGTGGCAGCGGCGGAAACCCAGGGGAAAATCCGTTTTTACGACTACGGAGGCGATCTGGAAAGCGACTTCCAAGCGGTGATGGAGGATATCCTCAACGACCCACTGGGTGCCTATGCCCTAGAGTCAGTGGATTACGATTTGGCCTTGGTGGTGTCCTACTACGAAGGGGAAGTCACCATGACATACCGCCGTACCGCAGAGGAAATCGCCAGCATTGAACGGCTCCAACTCCAATCCCTGGGACAGCGGGTGGAGTTGGCTTTGGAAGACTTAGAAACAGAAGTGGTGGTGCGGGATACCTTCTACACCGGCCTGGATGTGGTGGCCTTGGTGGATTCTTATTGCGACAAAAATCCGGAAATCTGCGTGGAAAAGCCTACGGTCACATATGCCGCCTACCCGGATTTGGGTTATGTCCGCACGGTGGAACTCTTTTTTGAATACGAAAATTCCGCAGAGGAATTGATGACCTTCCGCAGCGACATCGACACCAGCCTCCAGGCTGCAGAGGAGTACGTCCGCTACCGCCAAGAGCAACTGGAAAAACTGCGACTGCTCTACAGCTTTTTCAACCAACGGTTCGTTTACCGATTTGAGGAGACCAATACCCCCATGTACAGCTTCCTCTGCAAAGGCGTCGCCTCCAGTGAAGGGGTGGCCAAAAGTATGGAAATTATCTGGGAAGCCATGGGACTGGAGAGCCACACTGTGGTGGGGACCAAGCTGGGTGTCACCTACTATTGGAACGTTGTAGAGGTGGACGGTGCCTATTACCATGTGGACTTGCTAGACGCACTGGTGCGAGAACTGCCCACCCTGCCCATGATGACCGACGACGAAATGGAAGGCTACCAATGGGATCGGGAAGAATACCCCGCCTGCGACAAGGTAAACCTTATTACACCATCAGTACCAGAACCAACTCCTATACCACCTGAAGGAACAGAGGACGAAACGGCAGAAGAACCAGAAGAAACAACCGAACCAGAGCCTGAAGAAAATTTTCAAGAAGAAATTACAGAAAATGACTTGACAATAGACGAAAATGTGGTATAATCATTCATGCAATACGACATACCGCATTGCGGGTGTAGCTCATCTGGTAGAGCGCCACCTTGCCAAGGTGGAGGTAGCGAGTTCGAGCCTCGTCACCCGCTCCAATAAAAAGAACAGGCCAAAAGGCCTGTTCTTTTTATTATGTGCGAGGTGATAGGCTCGAGTTTTATAATCCAAAACTTGCCAGCGGCAAGTTTTTTTCATTTAG
>JAWXUJ010000254.1:0-2793 GCA_044432765.1 Eubacteriales bacterium
CAGTGCATCGCCAAGGTCACAGAGCCACAACAGGTCGCCATTGCGGAATACTTAAAAAATGCAGAAATCAAGGTGGAATGTCTGGATTCCACCAGATTATTGGACATAGAAATCACCGGCTACAGTGAAAACCACGTGGCGAAAATCCACATCGCCAACCACCACACCAACCTGGTGGGCATGGAAAAAGACGGTCAGGCCGTCCTGGAGCTCGCCATCTCCGACAGCGCCGAGGAAAACCTCACCGACAAGTCCCTATTAAATGTAGCCACCATTTTGGAATTTGCCAGCACCGTGGATGTGGAACTGCTCCGCCCCATGATTCAGCGCCAAATCGACTGCAACCTGGCCATCGCCTGGGAAGGTCTCCGCGGGGAATGGGGTGCCAATGTGGGGCAAATCCTGCTGCGGGACTTCGGGGACGACACCAAAATCGCCGCCAAAGCCTTCGCCGCCGCTGGCTCTGATGCCCGGATGAGCGGTTGCGAACTGCCTGTGGTCATCGTTTCCGGCAGTGGCAACCAGGGCATGACCGCCTCCCTCCCCGTCATCGTCTACGCCCAGCGGATGGGTTGCACCGAGGAGCAGTTGTTCCGCGCCTTGGCAGTCTCCGACCTGATTACCATTCACCAAAAATCCGGCATCGGTCGCCTGTCGGCCTACTGCGGTGCCATCAGCGCCGGCTGTGGCGCAGGGGCTGGCATCGCCTATCTTTGCGACGGTAGTTTTCAGGCCATCGCCCACACGGTTGTCAACGCCCTTGCCATCCTGTCCGGCACCATCTGCGACGGTGCCAAGCCCTCCTGCGCCGCTAAAATCGCGTCCGCAGTGGAGGCCGGCATCATGGGCTATCGGATGTACTGCAACGACCGAGAATTCAAACGGGGTGAAGGCATCGTGGGCAGTTCTGTGGACGAAACCATCGCCAATGTGGGCGTGCTTGCCAAAGTTGGCATGAAAAAAACAGACCGGGTGATTTTGCAGATCATGACCCAGTAAAGGAGCGCACATGAACATCAAAACCGTGGATATTTTAGGCTTTGCCTCTCTGATTCTCTCCGCCATTTCTGTGGCCTTTTTGTTGGTGTTGGACAAGCCCGATTGGGTGCAACCAACCCTGATTCTCTGCGGCATCATTTTGGGGATTTTGGTATTTTTGACCATGTTCCCCCGGCGATGCCACACCCATTTTCTGGAACTATGTGGAGAAAAATCCCTATTTTTATATGGGCGTTTGGTCGTCGCAATTTTGCTCTTTACGGTGGGTTGGTACATCAGCTCCACCATGCCCTCGGTTTTTGGCGCTGAAAGCGAGGCGGTTTTGGGAAATGAGAACGTGATGCTCTGCCCAATTTTTGCCTTGTTCGGCCACGTTATCCACGCCGGATGTGTCAAAAAGGCGAAAAAAATGCAAAATTCAGAGGGTATTTCCCCGAAATTAGGAAAGTTACACAAAAAATTATAAAAAGTGGAATTTTGTCTTGAAATTTTACTATAAATGTCTTAGAATAAGGGTAGAAAATTGCTTTTCCAGTGGAGGTACTATGCTGAACATCGTTTTGGTCGAACCGGAAATCCCACCCAACACAGGGAATATCGCCCGCACCTGCGCCGCCACTGGCTGTCGCCTCCACCTGATCAAACCTTTGGGCTTTGACATCTCCGAGAAATCGGTGAAGCGAGCAGGTCTGGACTACTGGCATTTGGTGGACGTTCAAGTTTATGAAAACTTAAACGATTTCTTTTCTAAAAATAAGGTGAAACAGAAATGGCTTTTGTCCACAAAAGCACCGAGGAGTTACACCGAAGCCACCTTTTCAAACGGCGATTTTCTCTTCTTCGGCAAGGAGACAAAAGGCCTGCCCGAAGACTTTTTGGAGGCCAACTACGACGACTGCCTCCGCATCCCCATGCGTCCCGAAGCCCGGAGCCTAAACCTGGGCAACGCCGCCGCCATCGTCATCTACGAAGCCATGCGCCAACTGGACTTCGCAAGCCTGCTAGATGCAGGAAAAATGGCTAAGTGCAGTGAATAATGAATAATTAAAATAAACTTGGAGGAATTATATATGAATTACAACAAGAAATCCGTCAAAGACGTAGACGTTCAGGGCAAAAAAGTCCTGCTCCGTTGCGACTTCAACGTGCCTCTGAAGGCCGGTGAAATCACCAGCACCAAGCGCATCGTCGCTGCTCTGCCCACCATCCAATACCTGTTGGAAAACGGCGCCGCCGTCATCGCCTG
The DNA here is from genome assembly GCA_044432765.1 of Eubacteriales bacterium. Taxonomy (GTDB): domain Bacteria; phylum Bacillota; class Clostridia; order Oscillospirales; family Oscillospiraceae; genus Avoscillospira_A. Next base: position 2,246 of record JAWXUJ010000254.1, read on the forward strand.
TTCTCACATGGGCAAGCCAAAAGGTGAATGGAAGCCCGAGCTGTCCCTGGCTGTGGTTGCCAAGAAAATCTCCGAACTGCTGAACATCGATGTCATCATGGCCTCCGACGTAATCGGCGAAGACGCAAAGGCCAAGGCCGCCGCTCTAAAGCCCGGTCAACTGATGCTGTTGGAAAACACCCGCTACCACAAAGAAGAAACCAAAAACGATGCCGGCTTCTCCAAGGAACTGGCTTCCATGGCTGAACTGTTCGTCAACGATGCCTTCGGCGCCGCTCACCGCGCCCACGCCTCCACCGCTGGTGTGGCTGACTACCTGCCCGCCGCTTGTGGCTTCCTGATTGAAAAGGAAATCTCCATCATGGGCAAGGCTCTGGCTGCCCCCGCTCGCCCCTTCGTCGCCATCCTGGGTGGTGCAAAGGTCTCCGACAAGCTGAACGTCATCAACAACCTGCTGGAAAAAGTCGACACCCTGATCATCGGTGGTGGCATGGCTTACACCTTCCTGGCCGCCCAAGGCTATGGCATCGGCAAGTCCCTGTTGGACG
>JAWXUJ010000255.1:0-2785 GCA_044432765.1 Eubacteriales bacterium
GTGTAAACGAGGTTTACGCAAGCTAGAACTACTCTGATTTCTCAGGCCAGCGGTTTCTCGGTGGTCTGCTTTGCTATGCCTAAATAGAAGAATGTTTTTTATTACCTGCTAAAATTTCTCATTGACTTTTCTTAGCAGGTTTTTATGTTAAATTCGATATAATCTTTTCGCGTTGTCCATGGTGATTTTGGCGGTTTCTTCCACGGACAAGCCCCAGAGTTCTGCCAATTTTTCGCACACGTGGCGAACCAAACGGCTGTCGTTTCGCTTGCCACGGTGGGGGACTGGTGCCATATAGGGGCAGTCCGTCTCGATGAGCACCCGGTCGTGAGGTAGGTTTTTCGCAACTTCCAAGGCCTTTTTTGCGTTGGAAAAGGTCAAAACACCGGTGAAACCAACATACCAGCCCTGTTTTACCAATTCCTTTGCCATCTCCAGAGAACCGCCGTAGCAGTGGAACACTCCTTTGACGGTAGGGAATTCTGCCAGAATGTCCATGGAGTCCTGGGCGGCCTCTCGGCTGTGGATGATGACAGGCATATCCAACTCTGCAGCCAAGGCCATTTGCCGGCGAAACGTCTCCTGTTGGAGGGCGCGGGGAACGTCTTCATAGTGGTAGTCCAGGCCGAATTCCCCAAGGGCTTTCACCTTTGGATGGGTTGACATAACGCGGTATGCGTCCAGAGTTTCGTCGGTCAAGTGGTCGGCGTCGTCGGGATGGGAGCCGACGGCGGCATAGACGAAGGGGTATTGTTCAGCCAGAGCGATGGCATTTTTACTGGACTGCAAATCACAGCCAATCTCCATAATCAGGGAGATTTCTGCGCCTTGCATGGTTGACATAACTTTATCGCGGTCGCCGTCAAATCGGCGGTCGCACATATGGGCATGAGAGTCAAAAAACATAGGTTCTCCAATCATTTTTCAGGGTTCTGTTCCAGCCAGATCAGCAGGACTGCCACGTCGGCGGGGCTGACGCCGGAGATCCGGGAAGCTTGTCCGATGTTCAAAGGGCGAATGTTCGCCAGCTTTTGGCGGGCTTCCAACCGTAGGCCACCGATGGCGCTGTAGTCCATATCGTCGGGGAGCAGGTGGGATTCCACCTTGGCGAAGTCCTCCACCTGTTGTTGTTGGCGCGCCAGATATCCGGCGTATTTGATTTGAATTTCCACCTGTTCCGTCACGGAAACAGGCAGTTCTGGGCGCTCTTTGTCGAAAGGCGCCAACATATCATAGGTCACGTTGGGACGGCGAAGCAGGTCGGCAAGGCGGGCGGAAGATTTTACAGGCACGGAGTTGACAGCCTCCAAAACCGAGGAAAGTTCTTCGCTGGCGGGTACGCCCTTGGACTCCAAACGGCGCATTTCCAGGGCGACCATTTCGTATTTTTCCTCCACCTTTTGGAGGGCTTCGTCGGAGACCAGGCCAACGCGGTGACCGAATTTGGTCAGGCGGAAGTCGGCGTTGTCCTGGCGATGGAGCAGGCGATATTCACTGCGGGAGGTCATAATCCGGTAGGGTTCACTGGTGCCCTTGGTGACCAAATCGTCGATTAAAGTGCCAATATAGCAGTCAGAACGGCGTAAAACCAGGGGTTCTTTCTCTAGAATCTTCAGTGCGGCATTGATGCCAGCCACCAGCCCTTGGGCGGCGGCCTCCTCGTAGCCGGAGGAGCCGTTGAACTGGCCTGCGCCGTAGAGCCCGCCGATTTTTTTCGTTTCCAAGGTGGGGAGCAGTTCCAGAGGGTCGATGCAATCGTACTCGATGGCATAGGCGGGGCGCATCATTTCGGCCTGTTCCAGACCGGCGATGGTGCGCATCATTTCCAGTTGGACGTCGGCGGGGAGGCTGGAGGAAAAGCCCTGGATGTACAGCTCTTCCGTGTCCAGACCGCATGGTTCGATGAACAGTTGGTGCCGGGGTTTTTCGGAAAAACGCACCACCTTGTCCTCGATAGAGGGGCAGTAGCGAGGGCCAACACCCTCGATGACGCCGCTGTAGAGAGGGGAGCGGTGGAGGTTGGCGCGGATGACTTCGTGGGTTTTTGCATTGGTGAAGGTCAGGTGGCAAACGGCCTTGTTGTAGACTTCGCCCTCTGTTTGGAAGGAGAAGGGGACAGGGGCTTCGTCGCCGGGTTGGATTTCCATTTTGGAGAAGTCCACAGAGCGACGGTTGATGCGGGGCGGGGTGCCGGTTTTGAACCGCTGGAGCCGGAGCCCCAGGGCGGTCAGGTTTTCCGTCAGGCCAATGGCGGCGTGCATCCCATCGGGGCCGGAGCCGTAGGCTGTGTCGCCGATGATGATGCGACTGTCCAAAAATGTGCCGGTCGCCAGGATGGCGGCCTTGCAGGGATAGACGGCATCCAGTCGGGTGACCACAGCAGAAATGTTGCCATTTTCCACCTGAACACCGGTAACCATGTCTTGAATAACGTATAAATGTTCCTGTTTTTCCAACAGGTGTTTCATGTGATTTTGGTAGGCGCGCCGGTCGGCCTGGGCGCGGAGGGAGTGGACGGCGGGGCCTTTGCCCAGGTTCAGCATCCGATATTGGATGCAACAGGCATCGGCGGCCTTTGCCATTTCGCCGCCCAAAGCGTCCAATTCTCGGACGAGATGCCCCTTCCCAGTGCCACCGATGGCGGGGTTGCAGGGCATATTGCCAACGGCATCCAGGTTGATGGTGAACAGGGCGGTTTTCAGCCCCAGTCTGGCACTGGCAAGGGCTGCTTCAATGCCTGCGTGACCGCCACCAACTACGGCAACGTCAAATGTTTCTGCAATAA
>JAWXUJ010000256.1:0-2778 GCA_044432765.1 Eubacteriales bacterium
ATGTCTAAAGACATTGAATCTATTATACTGGATTTTTGGAAAATACACAAGCTAAAAAATTGACTGGGAGTACGATATGAAAATAATGCACATGATTTCCGGCGGTGACGTTGGTGGCGCGAAAACCCACGTGTTGTCCCTGCTCCACGGATTGCTAAAAACAGAGCAGATTCAGCTGGTCTGTTTTATGGACGGTGCCTTCGCCGATGAGGCCAGAGAATTGGGCATCCCCACCGTCATCCACGGTGGCAAAAACGTGGTGGCTGTGGCGAAAACCCTGGCGACCCAAATCAATGGGGAGGGCTACGACGTCATCCACTGTCACGGCGCACGGGCCAATCTCATTGGCTCTCTGGTGCGGGGGAAAATCTCTGCCCCAGTGGTCACCACCGTCCACAGCGACTACCGTTTGGACTATCTGGGTAGAACCTTCCACCGGCTAACCTACGGCACCATCAACTCCATCTGCCTCAGGCAAATCAAGTATCACATCGGCGTGTCCCGCTCTATGGTGCGGCTGCTCACTGCCCGGGGCTTCAACCCCCAGAATATGTGCGCCATCTACAACGGTGTGGAGTTCACCGAAATCAAGCCGCCCTTGAATCGTCAGGAATACTTGGACAGCCTGGGTGTGGTCACCGATGAAGAAACCACCGTCTTCGGCATCGCTGCCCGACTTTCTGCCGTCAAGGACGTTGGCACCTTGATTCGCGGTTTTTCCAAGGCCGTGCAATCCTGCCCCAATATGCGCCTGATCATCGCCGGAGACGGCGAACAGGCCGAGGAACTGAAAAAACTGGCAGGGGACACCTGCCCCACTGGCACCGTCTGCTTTGCCGGTTGGGTGTCGGATATGGCAAGTTTTTATAACGCATTGGACGTAAATACCTTGACCTCCCTGTCGGAGACATTCCCCTATGCCTTGACCGAAGGTGCCAGACAGTACTGCGCCACCATCGCCTCCAAAGTGGGCGGTGTCCCCGATTTGATTGAGCACGGTGTCACCGGCCTGTTGTTTGAAGCCCAGGACGACACCAAATTGGCGGAGAACATGGTCGCCATGGCGACGGATTTGTCCCTCCGTCAAAAATTGTCCGACGGCCTTCACCACCGGGCAAAAACCGAGTATTCTGTGGAGGCCACCGTGTCCCGCCAGCGGGAAATCTACGGCGAAATCCGCCGGAAGTATGACCGAAATGTGGGCAAGCGAGACGGTGTGCTCATCTGCGGTGCCTACGGCAAGGGCAATGCCGGGGACGATGCCATTTTAGAGGCCATCATCCATCAAATGCGAGAAATCGACCAGGATTTGCCTCTGACCGTCCTGACCCGCACACCCAAGGCCACCCGGATTCGCTACGGCATCGGAGCGGTGCACACCTTCAATGTGCCAAAATACCTGCACATCATGTCCAAAACCAAACTGTACCTCAACGGCGGTGGCAGTCTGATTCAGGACGTGACCAGTTCTCGCTCTCTCCAATATTACCTTTCCAGCATCGCCTGGGCAAAGCGGTTGGGGAACCAAGTCCTCATGTACGGCTGTGGCATCGGCCCAGTCAGTCGTCCCAGCAACGTAAAACGCGCCGCCCGCATCATCAACAAGTATGTGGATAGCATCACGTTGCGGGAGGAAACCTCAAAATTGGAATTGGAAAAAATGGGGGTACACCGCCCCACCATCCAGGTTACCGCCGACCCGGCCTTCCTGTTGCCGGTGGCAAGTCTGGAAAAAGTGGATGGATTCTTCCTGGCAAACGGCCTGGATGTCCAGGGGAACTACATCATGTTCGTTCTGCGACCATGGGAAAAAATTCAAGAAAAACTGCCCCATTTCAAGGTAGTTGCCGAGAAAATCTATGAAAAACACAACTTAACACCTATTTTTCTGGCTCTGGAACCAAACCGGGACTTGGCGGTGTCCCAACAGGGGGCAGAGGGGCTGAACTGCCCATCTGTGGTACTGCAAGTGCCAAAAGATGGGGACATGATTGTGGGCATTATGGGCAGAATGACCGCCGTGGTGGCTATGCGGCTCCATGCCCTTATCTTCGCCGCCGCCGTGGGCACCCCGGTGGTAGGCGCGGTCTACGACCCCAAAGTCCAGGCATTTATGGACTGTATGGGGCAAACCCGCTACCTCCAATTCGCCGATTTGGAGGAAAAAGACCTGGAGGCCGCCGTGGAGGACGCACTGTCCAACCGGGATAACGACCGGGATATTGTTGCAAAATTACGGACTTTAGCCGGAGAAAACGGCAAAGTCGCCAAGAAAATGTTGGAGGAAACCAAATGAAACAGCAAGTCGTCTGCCTGTCCACTTCACCGTGGTACCCCATCCCCACCCGCAAGCAACAGGTGACCAGTCGCCTATCCGATGCAGAGGTGCTCTACTTCGACCCCTCCATCACCTATATTGCCCCATTGAAGGACAAAAAAGCCAAGGAAAAAGTAAAAGCCTACAAACAGCCAGGAGAAAAAGTCCAGGACAATATCACCGTCTACAGCCTGCCACCCATCCTGCCCTTTTTTGCCAAGTTTCGTTGGATTAACCGTATCAATCAGAAGAAAATCGCTAAGTTTGTCACCAAAAAAATGGAGGAACACGGATTCAAAAAACCTGTCCTCTGGACGTACAACCCCATCTCTGCCGACGCGGTGGAACACATTCCCCACAGTGGACTGGTCTACGATTGCGTTGACCGTCACTCGGCCTACGGAGGGCTCATGAACCCCGACCTGGTGGACACCATGGAATTGGACTTGGCGCGGGGCGCC
>JAWXUJ010000257.1:0-2756 GCA_044432765.1 Eubacteriales bacterium
ATCTGCGAAATCATCAACAAATTGGGCATCAAAGGAGACGACGATGACCAAGAATGAGACAGCTGCTTGGCTGAAAAACCATGACAACTACGTCATCATCACCCACAAAAATCCAGACGGCGATACCATCGGTTCCGCCATTGGGCTTTGCAAGGGGTTACGTCAACTGGGCAAGACGGCTTCTGTATTTGCAAATCCCCAGTTTACACCAAAGTTTACCCAGTATTTACAGGGTGTTACCAGTGATATCATTACTTCTGGTACCACTTTGGTGTCGGTGGATATGGCTGACGGTGCACTTTGTCCACCGGTGATTGAAGGTTATGTCAATCAAATACAACTGGCGATCGACCACCACGGATCTCACCGTCCCTTCGCGGAAAATCTCTATGTAGAAGGCGATTCCGCTGCCTGCACTGAGGTTATCTACGAAATTTTGGTGGAGATGGGCGCTACAATCACTGCCGAAATCGCCACCCCGCTGTATGTGGGTTTGGTCACGGATACAGGACGGTTTTTGCACAGTAGCGTGACACCACGCTCCTTTGCCATCGCCGCCAAGCTGAAAGAAGCCGGGTGCGACACATACGCTGTGAACCAGGTGTTCTTCGGTGGCAAGCCTTTGCGCCGGTATCAACTGGATGCAAAGCTGATTGGTGAAATGGAATTTTACAAAGATGGCGAAATCGCCGTCTGCCCCCTGAAGCTGTCCTGGATGGAGGAGATGGGCTTGAACGAAGACGACATGGATGCCGTCTCCGGCTTCCCACGCGCCATCGAAGGTGTGAAAATCGGTATCGTCATCAAAGAGCGGGACGGCGGTTTTCAAAAAATTTCCATGCGCACCCAACCTGGCACCGATGCCGCCACTATCTGCGGACATCTGGGCGGAGGTGGGCACAAAGCCGCCGCCGGCGCCACGGTGGAAGGCACCTATGAAGACGCAAAAACCGCCATTTTCGGCGCCATGCAGGACGAGGGGGTGGCAGTTTAATGCCATCTGGAATCGTCATTGTGGACAAGCCTCAGGGCTGGACGTCTCAAGATGTGGTGTCCAAACTGCGGGGCGTGTTTCGCGAAAAGCGAATCGGTCACGGAGGCACTCTCGATCCTATGGCAACCGGGGTTTTGCCTGTGTTTGTCGGTCGCGCCACCCGGGCTGTGCCCTACTTTGAAGCCGCGGAAAAAATCTACGAAGCCGGCCTGAAATTGGGAATCTCCACCGACACCCAGGACACCACCGGGCGGGTGTTGGAGGAAAAAGAACCAACTTCTATGGAATCATTAGACGGAGTATTAGACCAATTCCGTGGAGATATCGAACAAATACCCCCTATGTACTCCGCTGTGAAAATCGACGGCAAAAAGCTGTATCAACTGGCGAGAAAGGGTAGGGAAGTGGAGCGGAAACCGCGCCCCATCACTGTTTACAGTCTGGAACGACTGGATTCCAACGGTGATCCCATCCTGCGGATTCACTGCTCCAAAGGCACCTACGTCCGTACCATCTGCCACGACATTGGGCAGGTTTTGGGGTGCGGTGGCTGTATGTCCAGTCTCCGTCGCGTCCAGGCCGGTGCCTACGATTTGACCCGCGCCATTCCCTTGGCCGACATGGTTGCCAGCGAAAACCCACTGGACTACTTAATCCCGGTGGACACCATGTTCGCCGATTTGCCCGTCTGCAATCTGACGGAAAAAGAAACGGCAAAGTGCCGCAACGGCAATGCCGTCCCCCGCAAGGATTTGGAGGCTGGTCGCTACCGGGTCTACGACCACAGTGGTGACTTTTTCATGGTCGCCAAGGTGGAAGATGGCCTGCTCATTACAGAAAAAAGTTTTTTTGAGGTGAAGTAATTGGAACAAAAACGAGTTGTCGCCCTGGGTTTTTTTGACGGCGTCCATCTGGGACACGGCGCGTTGCTCCAAAAATGTCGCCAGGTCGCCAACGATTTGGGGGCCACCGCCAGCGTCATTACCTTTGAGCCCCACCCTCTGACCTTGATAACCGGCAAACCTTTGCCCCTGCTCAACACGGTGGGTGACCGTCAATATTTGATGCAATCCATGTACGGCATCGACGAGCTGATGCTCTGCGAATTTGATGACCATTTGATGAAACTCCCCTGGGAGGATTTCATCTCCGACTATTTGGTGGGCAAGTTCCACGCCACCGCCGTGGTCTGCGGTCACGACTACCACTTTGGCTACAAGGGCAAGGGCAACGCGGAAAATCTCCGGGAAACCTGCGCCAAATTGGGTCTGGGGTGCTACGTCATCGACAAGGTGGAGATGGACAGTATTACCATCAGCTCCACCTACATCCGGAGCCAGGTGGCCTGTGGCGATATGTCCACGGCTGTTCGCTTTTTGGGACACCCCCATTTGCTCACTGGCACCGTGGTGCCCGGTCGCCAACTGGGGCGCACCATGGGCACCCCCACGGCAAATCTGCTTCTCCCCGCCGACCTGCTACCCCCCGCCTTTGGTGTCTATGCTACCAAGGTCACGGTGGAAAGCCAGACCTATTTGGCGGTGACCAATGTGGGCGTTCGCCCCACCGTTCACGGTGAAGGCTACATTACAGTGGAGCCTTGGCTTCTGGATTTTGACGGAGATTTGTACGGTAAAACCCTCCAGGTGGAGCTGTATCGTCACCTCCGCCCAGAGGTGAAATTCCCATCTTTGGATGCACTAAAGACGGAAATTTTGGGGAATGCCCAGGAAACCAGAGACTTTTTTGAATCAGACCTGTA
>JAWXUJ010000258.1:0-2755 GCA_044432765.1 Eubacteriales bacterium
CTTCGCCGAAGAAGTCTGGAACGCACTGGACAACGACAACAAAATCTCCCTCTACGTCCAATACCGCAACATCGCCACCGGCGAAGTGGATACTGTCATCAAAAACGTCCATTCATAATACGCCCCATCCGTAGGGCAATGGCTCTGCTCTTGCCGATGCCACCCCACCTGTAGGGGCTCCGAGGGCGATTCGTGAATCGCCCCTACAACCCACGAATCCCTACACCAAATAAAAAACCTACATTTTTATGACAAGCTGAAACCGCCACCCATTGGGTGGCGGTTTTCCTATTTTTACTGTCACTTTTCTGTAAATTGCCAGCCATTTGCATCATAATCCAAATGATTAAAGCCCATAAATTCCTCGTTGGCATACCAATAGAGGGGGTATGGGTTCTCTGGATCGTCCACTTTGGCGATGTAGGTGATGCCTCTCCAGGTGCGTCCACTGTCTGCCATGGACACCCAGATGCCGTTGTCGTCCACCGCCTCCACATAGGCCACGTGCCCGAAACTGGCACCGTCCCAGGACACAATGGAGTTGGCGCTAGGCTCCCAATCGCTTAGGAAATAGGGGGACAAATTGTCGTAATAACTCCATGCGTTGCCCATCAACTCCCGGTCTTCGCAGTAGGTCAGCAGGTCGATGTCGTAGCGCAAGTCCATGTACTGGGCAGCTCGTCCCCATGTCCACCAGGTACACTGCCAGGGGTCTTTGCCGGTGGCCTCGGCCTCCTGGTGCCAAACATCCTGTTGGTCGATGCCCAGGATTTGCAGGGAGTAGCCGTAATATTGTTGGTGTCCCCACAGGTCGATGCCGGCGGGAATCTCCCAGGTTTTGTTCTCCAAAATGGTGGTCACATCGATGCAGTCCAGAAGACCGCCGGTGCCGTAGTTGGTGACGTGGTTCTCCACATCGTCCACAGTCTCCCCTTTGGATGCAATGAAACCGGGAACATTTTCCGTCAGAATTCGCCAGTTTAGATTGATAATACTGTCATTGTCCACATAATTCAGGGAACAAAGTGGAAAGTCCAATGCCCAGTTGCCCGTCCAACCATCAGAGGCCAAGAACCAGGTTTCTGCCTCTTTCTGCGCTGCTTCTGCGGCCTCGGCCTCGGCCTGGACGATATCCTCTATCAGGCCATCCACCGCAACCACAAGGCTGGCTTCGTCGGTGAATTCCAACCGAGCGGTCACAGGAACCAGGTGGAAGAAGTTGTATAAAATTGTGTCCACATCGGCCTCCGACACGGTGGCGTAAGGCTGAAACAGACCGTTTTCACACCGTCCCATAACCCCGGAACCGGAGGCGTAGCCCACCGCCGCCAAGGCCTCTTGGGTGAGTTCGCCCAAATCCGGGGCGGTCTGAGCAAAGCAATCGGCAAAACCGGTGGCCTGGATGTTGCAGTGGTAACGGAGCAATGCCTGGGCGATTTCCCACCGGCTGATGGGGGTGTGCACCCCGAATTCCGTGGTGGATTCACACTGGGCGATGCCGTTGGACAGTGCCCATACCGCCCCGCCGGTGTATGTCTGGTTGGGCTGTACGTCTACCATATTGGTGGCGACAGCGCCATTGATGGACTGCCCGCCGGCGATAGCCAGCATGGTGTAAAACTGCCCCCGGCTCACCGATGGCTCCGTCGTTTCCGCCAAATCCGCCGGATTGTAGATTAGCCCTGCCCCGGCGCAAGTCGCCAAGACCAGGGCGACAAAAACCGCCAGGAAAACTCTGGAATAACGTCTCATGGTTTCTCCATTTCTTCGGTAAAAATACACATAATATATATATTATACCCTATTTCCCCAAAAAAGTCAATGATTTTATGCCACCGCGCCACCTGATGTGTCATTCTGCGGAGTACAAAGCATCTCCCCAAGACGTTGCAGATTTGCAACCCCTACCCTGCGGAGCCATCAAACACCACCCCAACCAACCCCTACTGAATGAAATAAAAAAAATTTAAAAAAGCCCTTTACAAACCGAGATAAATGTGTTATTCTATAAATGTAAATAAGAACTATTATTGTTTTAAAGGTGGTGAAACATGGACGTCCAGCGAAAACGCTCGAAAAAGCGGGATGCAATTTTAGAATGCCTGCGTAGCACCAAAACCCACCCCACCGCGGAGTGGATTTATCAACAACTAAAACCCCAAATCCCCAACTTGAGCCTTGGCACCGTCTACCGCAACCTGTCCCTGTTTCGCCAAGAGGGCACCATCGTCTGCCTGGGCACGGTCAACGGCCTGGAGCGGTTCGACGGTTGCACCCACCCCCATGTCCATTTTATTTGCCAATGCTGTGGCGCTGTCCACGATGTTGACGATTTGGAAGTCCCCCACCAGCTAAAAGAGCAGGTGTCAAAATCCATCGGTGGCCACGTCTCCTCCTGTGTCCTCAGCTTCACCGGAGAATGTGACGCTTGCCACCATCCCTCATAAAAAGTCCACAAAACAAAAAAATTATAAAAATTTAAGGAGAAAATGTTATGAAAAAGTTTGTATGTTCTGTCTGCGGTTATGTCCACGAAGGCGACGCTGCCCCCGCTCAATGCCCACAATGTAAGGTCCCTGCTGAAAAGTTCACCGAGCAAGTCTCCGGCGAAATGTCTTGGGCTGCTGAACACGTTGTCGGTGTGGCTGCTGGCGTGTCCGAAGAAATCATGGCTGGCCTCCAAGCCAACTTCGCTGGCGAATGCACCGAAGTCGGTATGTACCTGGCAATGGCTCGCGTTGCACACCGCGAAGGC
>JAWXUJ010000259.1:0-2745 GCA_044432765.1 Eubacteriales bacterium
TATCCATCGAAATCGATGACAGCGTAATCGAAGGTCGCATGACCGGTCGCCGCGTCTGCGGTGGTTGCGGTGCCAGCTACCACATTGTTGCCAATCCTTCCAAGGTAGAAGGCACTTGTGATTCCTGTGGCAAGGAGACTGTCATCCGTAAGGACGACACCCCTGAAACTGTCAAGGCTCGCTTGAAAATCTACCATGAAGAAACTGAAGCTTTGAAAGGTTTTTACGAAAATCTGGGTAAGCTGAAGTTGGTTGAAGGTACTCAAGGAATTGATTCCATCTGCCAGGCAATTTTGACTGCAATAGGAGCATAATACATGATTCCTATTAAAAATGAGCGTGAGCTCAAGGTTATGCGCCAGGCTTGTAAAATCACCGCCATGGCTCGCCAGCTTGCTGGCGACATGGTTAGGCCTGGTGTCACAACAAAGGAGATTGACAAGGCTGTTCACGATTTTATCGTGTCGCAGGGCGCAACACCATCCTTCCTGAATTATGGAGGGTTTCCGGCAAGCGCTTGCATCTCTGTAAACGATGTAGTAATCCATGGAATTCCCGATGCTCGGGTTCTCCAGGAAGGCGACATTGTCAGCGTGGATGTGGGTGCCTATTGGGGTGGTTTTCACGGTGATTGTGCAGCAACCTTTCCCTGTGGAGAAATTTCTCCAGAAGCGGAAAAGCTGATTGCTGTCACGAAGCAAAGCTTTTTTGAGGGCATGAAATTTGCCACCAAGGGTAATCGTGTTTCCGATATCTCTCATGCCATTCAAACCTATGTGGAGGCAAACGGCTTTGGTGTCGTTCGCTCCTTCATTGGGCATGGAATTGGGGAAAATGTTCACGAGTCACCCGAGGTCCCAAACTTCGGCGCTCCGGGTAGGGGGCCGCGACTGGTTCGCGGTATGACCATCGCTGTTGAACCCATGGTCACTGAGGGCTCTTACGATGTAAAAGTCCTGAAAGACAAATGGACCACAGTGACGGTCGACGGAAAGCTTTCGGCCCACTACGAAAATACAGTCCTCATCACAGATGGCGAGGTTGAAATCCTCACAATACCAGTGGTGTAGCCTGTATGGAAGTTAGCAAAGCGAATCTTGTAATTTCGCTGGCTGGACGAGACAAAGGACAGCTGTTCTATGTGCATCACATAGATGGCCAGTTTGCTTTTCTCGTCAATGGCAAAGGTAGAAAGCTGGAAAATCCCAAACGGAAAAAGCTGATTCATGTCCAAAAAATATCTTGGACAGACACCCGCATTGCGGAAAGAATTCGTTCTGGAAGCAATGTACTCAACAGCGAATTACGAAGGGATTTGGCTGTAATTGGCCAACAATTCAAAAGTCATAACCAAGGAGGTTAGTAAACTTGGCAAAAGACGACGTAATCGAGCTTGAGGGCATCGTGACTGATGCGCTGCCAAATGCGATGTTTTCCGTTAACATTGGTAACGGTCACACCATTTTGGCTCATATTTCCGGCAAGCTCCGGATGAACTTTATCAAAATTCTTCCCGGCGACAAAGTAACGGTGCAAATGTCACCCTATGATTTGACCCGCGGCAGAATTACTTGGAGAAGTAAGTAGAGACAATGTAGCTATATGGAGGTTACACATTATGAAAGTAAGACCATCCGTTAAGCCCATGTGCGAAAAATGCAAAGTCATTAAACGCAAGGGTCGTGTTATGGTAATTTGCGAAAATCCCAAGCACAAACAAAGACAAGGTTAAGGAGGTGCACGTAGTAAATGGCACGTATTTCCGGTATTGATCTGCCCAGAGAAAAACGTATTGAGGTCGCCCTCACCTATGTTTTCGGCATCGGCAGCACTAGAGCAACTAAAATTCTCGAACTGACTGGTATTAACCCAGACACCCGCGTCAAAGATTTGACTGACGACCAAGAAGCTGCATTGCGTGAATGCATCGACAAGAATTACACCATCGAAGGTGATTTGCGTCGTGAAACCGCACTGAACATCAAGCGTCTCATCGAAATCGGTTGCTATCGTGGCACCCGCCACAGACGTGGTCTGCCTGTCCGCGGTCAAAGAACAAAAACAAACGCACGTACTCGCAAAGGTCCTAAAAAGACCATTGCCAATAAGAAGAAGTAAGGAGGGATTACTGCAATGGCTAAAACAACTAAGAAAGTCGTCAAAAGACGTCGTGAACGTAAGCACGTTGAAAAGGGCGCTGCACACATCCGCTCCTCTTTCAACAACACCATGGTGACCATCACCGACATCAACGGCAATGCCCTGTCTTGGGCATCCTCCGGCGGTTTGGGCTTCCGCGGTTCCAAGAAATCCACTCCATTCGCAGCACAATCTGCTGCTGAAACTGCCGCTAAGGCAGCAATGGAATACGGACTGAAGACCGTAGAAGTTTATGTGAAGGGCCCAGGCCAAGGCCGTGAAGCTGCCATTCGTGCACTTCAATCCGCAGGCTTGGAAGTCAACATGATCAAGGACGTAACACCCATTCCTCACAATGGTTGCCGTCCTCCCAAAAGACGTCGCGTCTAATCGCTGAAGGAGGAAATCAATACAATGGCTAAAAATATGCAACCTGTTCTGAAACGTTGCAGAACATTGGGTGTTTCTCCTGCTGCTATGGGTTACAGCAAAAGCTCTAACAAAAACCCCGGCGGCCAGAGAAGAACCAAAAAGTCCGAGTATGGCTTGCAACTGCAAGAAAAGCAAAAGGTCCGTTTCGTTTACGGCATTTTGGAAAAGCAGTAC
>JAWXUJ010000260.1:0-2743 GCA_044432765.1 Eubacteriales bacterium
TGCGGGCGGTGGGGCTAATAGGGGTGGTTGCCGCGTTATCAAAATAAACTTTCATAGTTAATTCCTCTATTCCTATCGGGATACAAAAGTAATCCAGTTACTTATCTACGATAATGATAATACTAGTATGCCCGTTTGTCAAGTAACTCCTACTAACTTTGTAGAAAATTCCAATATTTATTCCCTAATTTGAGCAGTTTGTTACATTCTAAACACCATAATTTTCTTGGGGAATGGGCACCTGACCGCCGTGTCCGGCATATACTGAACCATCTAGGATGAGAGGTGACTGTATGAACCGAAAATCGGGCAAAAAATGCCCCTATCAGACCACCACCCTGCCGGGGTGTTGCCGTGGTTGTTCCCGGTTGATGGAGGAAAAACCGGCGGTGCCGGTCTTGGGGGAGGCGGCCTTTACGGAGACCACCCCGGTGTCCAAAACCGATTTGGAGACTTTTTTGGAGAACCATCCCCGGGCGGGGACGTTGCGGATTCAGGCCTTTCGCGGGAATCAGGTGATGCCGGTGCCGGGGGTGGATGTGACGGTTTCCCGGGACTTTGACGGGAAAACCAAGGTGTTTTTCCGGGGGAAAACCAATGAGAGCGGAATCATCGACCCGATTTTGCTCCCCGGTGCCAAGCCTGGTGAAACATTGGCGCCAGAGGGCGCCCAGTCCACTGCCACCTACTCCATGACCGCCACCCACCCGGACTATGAAACTCTGGTCACGGTGGTGGACATTTTCCAGGACATCAAAACGGTGCAACCGGTGGCCTTGCACCTGAACATGGAGGGCATTTAGATGGCTGAACCGATTATCCCCCAATATATCACCGTCCATTTGGGCTTGCCCAGTGACGATTCCGCCCCCAATGTGACCGTGCCATTTATGGATTATTTGAAAAATGTGGCCTCCAGTGAAATCTACCCAACCTGGCCGGAAAGTTCCCTTCGTGCCAATATTTACGCCCAGATTTCCTTCGCATTGAACCGGATTTACACGGAGTGGTACCCCAGTCGGGGGTATAACTTTGACATCACAAGTACGACACAATTTGACCAGAAATACATTCCAAATCGGGAATATTTCGACACAACCTCGGTCATTGTGGAGGAATTATTCAATGATTATGTGATTCGCCAGGGGAAAATTCAGCCTCTTTTTACCCAGTATTGCAACGGCACCACCTCCAAATGCGATGGCCTTAGCCAGTGGGGCACCGTGGATTTGGCGGAGCAGGGTTTGACGCCCTACGAGATTTTACAATACTATTATGGCGACGACATCGGTATTGTATTCAACGCACCCACTGGGGACAATTTGCCCTCCTATCCCGGCTACGCCATCCGATTGGGCGCCATCGGCGAGGAGGTGCGCACCATCCAACGGCAACTGAACCGCATCGCCCGGAACTACCCCGCCATCGCTACGGTGGAGATCACCGGGACTTACGAACAGTTGACGGAGTCCTCCATCCGGGAGTTTCAGCGGATTTTCAACCTGTCCCCAGACGGTGTGGTCGGCTCTGCCACATGGTACAAATTGAAGTCCATCTACACCGCCGTCAAAGGGTTGGGCGAGTTGGAAAGTGAAGGTTTGGCACTGTCCGAGGTGGATAGAGCCTTTGCCAAAGTCCTGAAATTTGGGGGCAGTGGCCTTCAAATTTCTGTGCTCCAGTATTATTTGGCGGTGATTTCCTACTTCGACAATCGGATTCCCCAGGTGAACATCAACGGCACCTTCGACCAGGCCACACTGGATGGCGTGGTGGCCTTTCAGCAGATTTACGGCCTAAACCCCGACGGCATTGTGGGGCGGTTGACCTGGGACAAAATCCGCCTGGTCTACAACCAGACATTGGCCTCCCTCCCGGCAAATCAGCCAGGGCGGGACGATTTGTACCCCGACCGATACTTGAGCCTGGGGCAATCGGGGGCAGAGGTGCGCCAAGTCCAGGAACTGCTGAACCTGGCGGCGACTCGGTTTGACTACCTGCCCACTGTCACGGTAGACGGCAACTTCGGCCCCGCCACCCAGAAGGCGGTGATGGCCTTGCAGGAGAACAACGGATTGCTCCCCAGCGGGGTGGTTGGCCCCATCACATGGATGACATTATTGCGACTGATTGATAATTAACGATGGTTGTTTGCTTGTGGGTTGGACGGTGGTAACAATTCAAACATTTTGTGGGGTGTCGGTGGCGTGCCACCTGCTGACTGCCATCCAGCAATAAACGCTGCGCGAACCAGAGAAAACAAGGCCGACTGGGCAGTGTCATATTCTTTTCGTTCAATAAAATGATCGAAAGCTGTTTCAAAATCATTGGAATACATAATACACCTCTAACATAAAATATAACATAAATATAGTATATAACAAACACAATATCAATGATAAAATATGTTTGAGGTGAAAGATATGTCGCAAAATCAAGAGCCATTACGGATTTATCCTCGTGGTGAGGATGGGTTTCGGACATTTTCCATCCGTGTTCGTAGTGAAACGGTGGGTAAAATTGAAGAAATTGTGAAGAAAACAGGTCGTACACGCAATGAATTGATTGGTGTTTTACTGGAGTATGCCATCGACCATCACGTCATCGAGGAGAAAAAATAATCCCCAACAGGCGAACCTGTTGGGGATTTGGTGTTTTGTGGAGATAGGGGATTAGCCGCCTAAAGCCCAGCCGCTGGTATCGACGTCTTCTTCGGTCACTTCTTCGACGACTTCTTCGACGACTT
>JAWXUJ010000261.1:0-2743 GCA_044432765.1 Eubacteriales bacterium
CGCTGCCGATTTTCGTCCTTTGGGCGAATAAGTGTTACACAATGTGGTGTAATCCAGTTCCTCAAGCTGGTCACTTGTCAGTCGGACGGGTGCATTCTCTGGTATTGTGAATTCCGAATTCAGCAAGAATACCATTTGACTGTGGCGCTCCCCTAGGGTATGATATTCTTGCTTTTTGTTTTGTTTCACACCTTAATTAAAAGCGAAAAAAGCGAGATTGGCAACCCCTTTCGGGGTGCCAGTCTCATTTTTTTACTTGGGACGTTTTGCAATGGACCCTTTTTATTTAAAATTAGCTCACTTTTCTACGACGGAAGCAGTCGATGCCCACGGCGAAGATGATGATGAGGCCGATGATGATTTGTTGATAGTAGGAGGACAAAGCCATCATGTTCATGCCGTTGCGGATGACTTGCACCATGATAACACCGATGAAGGTGCCCCAGATGCTACCCACACCACCGCTCATGGATGCGCCGCCGATGGCAACACCAGCGATGGCTTCCAATTCGTAGCCAGAGCCGACGGTTGGAGTGGAGCCACTCATACGACCGCAGGTGACCACAGATGCGATACCACAGCAGACACCGGAGATGGTGTAGATGATCATGCGGACTTTGTTGGCCTTGATGCCAACGCCATCCACCCATTCCAGGGCGACACCACTCCACAGACGGAGGGCACCCATGGTGACGATGAAAGCAGGCCTTCCACTTTTCTGTCCTCTGGAGCCAGTCCGATGTTGTGACGGATGGCATCCAGTGGGGATTTTATGGAGACTTCCTTGCCTTCGAGGAAAATTTTGCCCTTGGCATCGGGGTCTGCGCCAAAGATGATTTTTGCAGTTTCTGTACGGCCTGCGCCGACTAGACCTGCAATGCCCAAAATTTCGCCCTTCCGGACGGAGAAAGAAACATTTTCTACTTTACCAGGACTGCGCAGGTTTTCCACCCGCAGCATTTCTTCGCCAACTACGGCGTTGGATTGTGGGAATTGCTCAGTGATGTCACGACCGACCATCAGTTTGATCAGATAGTCCTTGTCGAATTGTTCCTTGACAACGGGAACGGTTTCCACATAGGTACCGTCACGGAGCACGGTGATCATATCGCCGATTTCGCGGATTTCTTCCAGTCTGTGGGAGATGTAGACGATGGCGACGTTCTTTGCTTGCAGGCTACGGATAACCTCAAACAGCTTGACGATTTCTTTGTTGGTCAGCACGGCGCTGGGTTCGTCCAGAATCAAGATTCTGGCATTGGAGGCCAGTGCCTTTGCAATTTCAATCATTTGTTGCATGGCCACACCGCAGGTGGACAGTTTTGCTTCGGGGTCCAGGTTTGCACCGACCATTTCCAGATATTTGCGGCTTTCGGCGTTCATGGTTTTGTAATCCATAATGCCCAAGGCCTTGTTTTTCATCAGTTCCTTGCCCATGAAGATGTTTTCGGCAATGGTTCTGTTTGGCATAAGGTTGAATTCTTGATAAACAGCGCCGATGCCATGGGCTTGTGCGTCCAGTGGGCCCTTGATTACGGTTTTTTTTCCGTCAACCATAATGTCGCCTTCTTCTGGAATGTATGCACCAGTCATAACTTTAATCAATGTGGATTTGCCTGCACCGTTTTCACCCAGAAGTACGTGGACTTCACCGGCTTTCAGTTGCAAGTTGACATTGTCCAGTGCCAGAACACCGGGGAATCTTTTTGTAATGCTTTTCAGCTCAAGTACATAATTGTTGTTTTGCTCGCTTGCCATTATGCCCCTCCTAGTTTTATTTTTTGGCGCCTTCGGTTTGCGCCTTGCGTTAATTTGGGCTAGGTTTTACCCTAGCCCAAATTTGTTTGTTCTTTATGGATTAGCCGAAGCTGTAACCCATGGATGCGCAGTATTCATCCAGGTTTGCAGGGCTGACCAAGGTAGCGCCGGTGTCAACATAGGATTCATAGTCGTTGCCAACCAGAGCGTTGTAAGCGGTCATAACGGACAGGTAACCCATGTTTGCAGGGTTTTGTGCCACGTCGCCAGCGACCAGGGGATCGCCATTGTACATATCTTCCAGAACTTGTTCGTAGCAGTCGAAGCCGACCAGCAGAACGTCGTCGCGGCCTTCACGATCCAGAACAGCTTGCATTTGGATCAGAGCGCCGTCCCATGCAACGTAACCGCCGACCAAGTCGGTGTTAGCAGCGTAGGCGGATTCAAAACCAGACAGAGCCTTGGAGTCGTCCCAGTCAGCAGCAACTTCAACAACGGTGACAGCGTCGCCGTAGGTTTCAGCCATGTAGTCAACAAAGCCATCGCGACGGCCTGCGCCACCAGCTTGAGACAGCATACCGTTGATGATAACAACTTTGCCTTCGCCGCCGATTTGCTCGCCGAGGAATTCAGCAGCAGCCCAGCCAGCGTTGTAGTTGTCGGTGGTAACAGTGGAGGTGCAGTCGGTGCCCATGGTGTCGCCAACGGAGACAACGGGGATACCAGCAGCCATAGCGCGGTCAACAACGTCGCTGACACCGGCGGAATCGCAAGGAGCGATGCACAGTGCTTGTGCGCCAGCAGTCATCATATCTTCCAAAACAGCGATTTGGCCGATGACGTCATTTTCTTGGGGAGGGCCTTGGATGACGATGTTGATGCCCAGTTCATCAGCAGCAGCTTGTGCGCCTTTGATGTTTTCCACCCAGAATGGGGAGGAGGAGGACTTGGTTGCGTAGCCGATGGTGATGTCGCCAGCGGCAGG
>JAWXUJ010000262.1:0-2730 GCA_044432765.1 Eubacteriales bacterium
CTTTTTGGCCTTGATGAAAAAGCAATACAAAGATGTTAAACAGGGCGTCTGGTAAAAAAACTCCCGAGCACAAGCTCGGGAGTTTTCCTCTGTCAAGACGGGGGTAGATTTGACGCTTACAAGTGGTGCGTTACTTTTTGCGATGTGGCATGAAAAAACCAGTCGCAGAAGCGACTGGTTTTTTGATTGAATTAGTCAGCGGTGTAGGCTTCGTTGGATGCGATAGCGATAGTTTCTGCATCGCTATCCCAGGACACGTTGAATCCGATGGCTTCGCCCAAATCACGGAGTTTGAAGTAGTTGTTGTCATCGATGGTATAGGCGGTCAGGACAACTTGATTACCATTCAGGTAAATTGTTGCAGTTGAATCCAAATAACTTTTTGGATAACCAGTAGGCTCTGCCATTTCACCACCAACGACCGTGTAAGCATCACCAGTGGTCATTTCAATCGCCTCAACTTCGCCATTCCAAGAAATCTCAAAACTTGCATCCGTTCCATTTAAAACATAGGCAATATCACGAAGTTTAAAATAGTTATTGTCATAAATTTCATAGGCTTCAAAAGCCATTTCCTCACCATCAACCAAAACTGTGGAATCAGTTGGGAGTGCCATGCCAACCTCAGACATCAGACCTCCATAAGTGCCATCAGTATATGTGTTAAAATCAGCCTCACTCACACCATCTGGCAAAATCAACGCACCATCCACAATTACAATATTACCATTTTCAGGATAAACAATATGTTCAGACAAGTCTGCAGTTTCATTGACAATGGTCAAAGATGAACCTTCAGCAAAACGAATTGCATTAAAACGGCTAAAGTTATCTTCAGTGTAACTCATATCGCCATAAATAGTACCAACGTAATCATCACCTTCTGGAACCAAAACCACACTGTCAATTTCACTATTTACAATGTTAACACCCTCAAAACCATAAACATAGTTTGATGTAACCTCAGAATCTGCAATATTGACCACAGAAGATGTCATGCCCAAACCAGCAACATTGCTGCCGTCCTTAATATCCAAAGTTCCAGTGGTCATAATGGCAAATTCACCAAGCAAATAACGATAGGTGGAATTGGAAATCACTAAATTTGGTGCCGCAATACCTGTAATACAGAAGTTCATATATACAGAGGTGTCCAAAATTGTAATGGTACCATTGGTAGCTTGGGTGAAAATTGCATTTTTTGTCATATACTGCAAAGTAATGTCGCCATCACCGGTAATTAACAAATCGCCATCGCACAAAATGCCATAGGTACAGGAACTAATTGACAAATCGCCTTCCAACACAATGGTTGAATCCTCAGGCAAATAAACTGCATAATCCATACTTGAAAAAGACAAAACATAGCCTTCTTTGATGGTTAAAGTACGACTGGAAGCATCCCAAGAATAGTAAATCGTATCATCATCATGGGACTCACTTGTGTAATCCAAAGGCAAAATAATATCCATTTCTACTTGGTCTTCATCAGCGGCACCAGTGCCAAACAACGCACTAAACAAGGCAGCCCACGCATCTGAACTATCATCTGCAAACGCTGATACAGTCGTCACCGATAGGGTCAAAGCCAACGTTAAAATGATTGCGACAAACTTTTTTAATCTCATAAATATAACCAAACCTTTCCACTCCGCTACTACGCGTAAAAGAAAAGATTCCATCTCTTTTACGCAACAACATAAGATTAAATATCTCCTAAATTATATCGCATATTTCAATCAATGTCAAGGTAGGAAGCACAAACTATAATGTCCCCAGGTTTGTCCTTTTTTGTATATCGTTTTAATTCGTGGTTTATTTTAATTGAGCCACCGTAGAAGGGGCGGTAAGCGTTCAACCAATACTTTTCTCAAACTTTCCCTAAATTTATGGAGGCAAGTTGCACGTTTGTGTGCAACTTGCTTTTGATTTCCAACCACAGGCGAAGGAGTGATGTATATGTTATTAGGCTTAAATATCACGGTCAATGGCGCTAATTTATCTGCAAAGCGTCGAAACAAGCTGGTTCGCGATGGGCGAAACCAGTATTACATGGAGGTGGAAATCGATTCCGCTTGGAACGATTTGGTGCCCTATGTCTGCTTTACCTACGGCGAAGAAAGCTGTCAGGTGAAAATTGAGGATGGCACCGCCATCATACCCGATGCTGTTTTGGCAGCGGGGAAATTCAAGCTGGGGATTTGCGGTGTTGGCACCCTTTCCACCTTCGTGACCAACACCATGGAGTTCCTTGTGGTGGACGGCCCTGACTTGGACGGTGAAATCGGAGCGTCTTCCCCGCCAGCGCTGTGGGAAACCTACTTACTCCAAGTGGAAACCGCTACCACCGCTGCTACAGAGGCCGCGCAACAGGCGGTGGATGCTGCAAATACGGTCACCGAAGAATCCACCAATTTGTCGGGCATGGTGGAATCGATACTAGAAGCCACTGATGGCATCACCGGTGCCACCTTTACTCCTAGCGTGGCGGAAAACGGCGATTTGTCCTGGAGTAATGACAGAAATCTGGACAATCCCTCGACAGTGAACTTAAAGGGTGAAAAAGGCGATGCCGGTGCCCAAGGCGAAAAAGGCACCACCGGTGAGCAAGGCATCCAAGGCGAAAAGGGCGATACTGGTGAACAAGGCATCCAAGGCGAAAAGGGCAACACCGGTGAGCAAGGCATCCAAGGCGAAAAAGGTGACTCCGGTGAACCTGGCACAGACGGT
>JAWXUJ010000263.1:0-2706 GCA_044432765.1 Eubacteriales bacterium
TGGGTTTTGAAGCCAGGTCATGAGGCTTTGTGCTGTGACGGCACCGATGTCCCGCACGTTGGTCAGTTCCTCCAATGTTGCATTCTGCAACATTTCCATAGAACCGAAGGTGGTGGCAAGTACTTTACCGGCTTTAGCGCCAACGTGTCGAATGCCGAAGGCAAAAAGGAGTTTTGCCAGGTCATTGCCTCTGGTGGCGGCAATGGCGGAGCAGAGATTTTCTGCACTTTTTTCACCCATACGTTCCATGTTTATCAGAACTTCCGGTGTTAAATCGTATAAATCTGCCGGCGTTTTCACCAGTTGGTGGGCGACCAGTTGTTCCACAATGGCACCACCCAGGCCATCGATGTTCATGGCATCGCGGGAGGCGAAGTGGCTTAAATTCCGAATCAGTTGGGCGGGGCAAGCGGTACCTGTGCAACGTAGAGCAACCCCATCGTCATCGCGCTCCACTGGACTACCACAGACCGGGCAACTGTCTGGGAGCAGATATGGCAGGGCATTTTCGGGACGTTTCCCCACCACGACTTCCAAAATTTCGGGGATAATCTCCCCTGCTTTGCGGATTTTCACCGTATCGCCAATGCGAATGTCCTTGGCTGTGATCATGTCTTGATTGTGAAGGGTGGCGTTAGTAACGGTGGTGCCCGCCAGCCGAACGGCCTTGACCACTGCTTTTGGCGTCAAAATACCGGTACGTCCCACTTGGACGACAATGTCCTCTACCACGGTTTCTTTGACCTCGGGTGGGTACTTATAGGCCGCCGCCCACCGTGGGAATTTGGCGGTGCTACCCAAAACGGTGCGGTGGGTCAGCGTGTTTACCTTGACCACGGCTCCGTCAATGTCATAGGGCAAATCGTAGCGATTTTCGTCCAACTGCATAATCCATTCCACCAATTCTTGTGGATTATCACTGACTCTACAAGGGATGACTTTGAAATTTCTGTCCCGCAAATAAGTAAGGCTATCTGCATGGGTGACAAATTCAACCCCTTCCACCAGTTGAACGTTGAAAATCAAGATGTCCAGTTGGCGAGATGCGGCGATTTTGGGGTCCAGTTGGCGAAGAGAGCCGGCTGCGCCATTGCGCGGATTTGCCATAAGCTGCTCCCCTGTTTTTTCCCGTGCCTCGTTGATTTTCTCAAAGACGGCCCGCGGCATAAAAACCTCTCCACGAACAATCAGCCGGGCGGGTGCATCCGGGATGGCCATGGGAATGGATCGAATGGTTTTCAGGTTTTCCGTCACATCCTCGCCAATTTGACCATCACCCCGGGTGGCACCCCGGACGAACCGGCCATCCACATACTCCAAAGCAACGGAAAGTCCGTCGATTTTTGGCTCCATGGTGTAGTCCACCTGTCCGACGCTGTCGCTTACTCGTGCGAAAAAGTCCAACAATTCCTGATCGGAGAACACGTCCTGCAAGCTCTCCAGAGGAACAGGGTGGGTGAATTTGGTGAACTGATCCAAGGGCTTGCCCCCCACTCGTTTGGTTGGGGAGTGCTCCATGGAAAATTGTGGGTATTCTGTCTCCAACTCCTCCAACTGGCGAAGTTTTTGGTCATATTCAAAATCAGAGATTTCCGATTGATCCAGTACATAGTACAGGTGCTCATAGCGAGACAATTCCTCTGCTAATTGTTCGATTGTCTTCTGTATTTCCAAAGAAATACCTCCTTTTTATGGTTCCACATTAAAATAACTCTCCGGCACACTGCCCACAATGACTGTCTCGGCAATGACCACTTCCGTACTGGAGCCGACAGCATGGGTGCCCGATGGGGTCAAAACCGACACGGTCAGCGCCACTTCCATAGACATCTGATGGATGGTTTGATTGATGCCAGCCTGCATGAAATTGTTGTGAAATAAGGCCTCATCACTGCGAACGGAAAGGATTTTAATGGGCAAATAGAAACCTTGCCCGGCGAAAAACTCCGGTAAAATCAAGTTGCCCACCGGAACGCCCAACTCCCCTGCCTCCACCTCCAGGATGGATTGATCCACCATCTGCATGGTGCGTGCTTTCAGGTAGTTGATTTTCACCATGTCGGTCTGGAGGGCGGTGATGTTGCCATAGGCATCCTTTTCCAGGGTGACGATGTCGTTGTAGTCAACATCCTCTTCCAAAAGAAGCTCGTAAATCACTTGGTTGGTCATGTCCGAAATCTCATTTTCGACTATGGTGACAGCAAAGTCATCGATGATGGGATAAAGCCGTATGCGAACTAAGGCCATCAGCACCAACGTTCCAATCAGCGCCAATGCCACATATATTCTTCTCCGGTTACGGAGTCGCCGATCCATAGACATCACCTCATGAAAGTCTATGGGATTTATCGCTTTTTCATGTGCTTTCCGGCAGTTTTAGCCATCAATTTTTTGGTGCCAACCTGGTCGAAGGCGATTTCCAATAGGGCGTCATTGCCCATGGGCAGGACGGACAGCACCATGCCATCGCCAAAGACGGAATGGTTGACCATTTCCCCTTTTTTGAATTCTGGGGCAGGTGTGTTGGATGGTTTGGGCATGGGGGCGGTTTTTTGGCGGTAGGATTCGTAATTTTTCTTGGAGTCAAAGTCCAAACTGGGCGGGATGTAGACGGACTCCGATTTCTTGCCAGTGACACATTCCGTGGGCAATTCACCCACAAAACGAGATGGACGGTTGACTGAGGTGCGACCGTAGAGCATCCGC
>JAWXUJ010000264.1:0-2703 GCA_044432765.1 Eubacteriales bacterium
ATGCCTTGGCCGCCATCGGCGTCACTGGCATCACCCTGACACAAGTTCTGGGCTGTGGCATTCAGAATGGTGCCTCCCAATACTACCGCGGCGTTCCCGTCGAAGTGAACCTTCTCCCCAAGGTGAAAGTCGAAGTCGTGGTTAGCACCGTGCCTGTCAAGGCTGTCATTGACACCGCCAAGGCAGTCCTCTACACCGGTCACATCGGCGATGGCAAGATCTTCGTCTACGACGTTGAAAATGTTGTCAAAATCCGCACCGGCGAAGAAGGCATCGCAGCCCTTCAAAACGCAAAATAAATACCCCTGCCCTCTCTATGCAAACGCCCACTCGAAAGAGTGGGCGTTTGTCATGGAAATTGACATTTTCCATGAGGCATGGTATCATAACAGAAAAAACAGGAGAACGTCATGGAAATTCGCGTTGCTACGGTGGCGGACTGCGCCGCCATGTTGGAAATCTATCGTCCCTATATCGAGGAAACCACAGTTTCCTTTGAATACGAAGTCCCCTCTTTGGATGAGTTCACAGACCGGCTCACCGCCATTCAATCCCATGGTTTCCCCTGGTTGGTAGCAGTGGAGGACGGCGTGGTTTTGGGCTATGCCTACGCCAGCCCCTTTCACTCCCGCACCGCCTACCGCTGGACAGCAGATGTAACCATCTACCTCCACCGAGACAGCCGTGGCAAAGGACTGGGGCATCTGCTCTATGAAAAGCTCTTCGCCATATTGGCCGACTTGGGCTACCGCTCCATCTATGCCATCGTCACGGGACAAAATGATGTCAGTTTGCGGTTCCACAAAAAGCTGGGCTTCGACACGGACTTGGTGTTCCCCCAAGCGGGCTACAAGCACGGCCTTTGGTTGGATGTCCACTACCTTTGCAAGTTCCTCAACGACGAAACCATTGTCAAAAACGGCTTTCCAAAGTCATTTTAGCGTAAGTGCTTAATAACCACCCGGCTTTACAAGCGTGGATGCGACGGCTATATTAGTACTTGAAAAACTTGAATTCAAGTTTTTCAAGTACTAGTGAAAGTGGGATACACAATGAGCCAAGTGATTGATGTACGGAACGAGTATCGGATGGCGGAATTTAAAGATATTTTGGCCCCGCAGAAGGCCAGAGGCCTCAGCGAGCGTGCTTTTTACTTTGAACACGGAATCAGCCAACACACCTATTGTTATCGTCTGCGTAAATTGCGCCAGCAAATGAAAGGCGGGCTATTATGGCACAAAAACAGAATAATGCTGCCGAAATGCAACAATTTTGCAAAAAATGCAATCCGACCTTTCACAGTTGCAGAAAAAATTGGCTCTTTAGCGACACGGTAAAAGGCGCAGACAGCAGCGCCATCGTCTATACCATCGACGAGACTGCTAGAGCCACGAGCCTATCTGAACCACATCCTGCAACAAATGTCCTACATAGGCAACACCCCATCTGCTTAAGCCCTGGAGCCGCTGATGCCCTGGAATTTTAAACAGTAATACGCAATCCCCCTCGCATCAAGCGGGGGGGATTTTTATACCGGGTGGTTATTAAGCGCTTACGTTTTATAGATGAACAGATAAGTAAACAGAAAGTATATGTAATTACTGTTTTGTTCACTTATTTTGGTAAAAACGTGAAAAAAGGTAGAAAAACACACCAGATTGTGGAATCTGGTGTGTTTTATTTGTTGGCAGCGGATGAAGGATTCGAACCCTCACAAACTGAGTCAGAGTCAGGTATGCTACCTTTACATAAATCCGCTATTGCTAATCTATTATACCAATCGGTGGTGGAGATGTCAAGATGGGAAATGGGAATTGTAAACATTTTTCTGCGTGGTTGTATCTGTTGCGGTTCTGTGATAAAATAGAACAAAAATGATTGGAGATTTTTATGAATCAAAACGAAGAACACAAGTGCTGTGGTGGTCATCACCATGAAGAAGGTCATACCTGCGGTTGTGGCGGTCACGGACACCACCATCATGAGCACAATCATGATGGCTGCTGTGGTGGTCATCATCACCATGAGCACAATCACGAAAGCTGTGGCTGTGGTTGTCATGACGAGGAGGAAGAAGTCGTCATTGTGGTGGACACCAACTTGGATGAAGGACAACTGGCTTTCTTGGAACAACTGTTGGAAATCAAGTACCTGCCTGTGGCACGGTTCGTGGTGAAGAGCTCCAAAGAGGACGACTTTGCATCGGTGGCATTGGCTCCCGTGTTTATCCGCGACTTGAAGGACTCCATGGCTGACGTGAAGCAAGCCGGCACATTCCTGTCCCAACTGGAGAACCAAGGTATGATCTCCATTGACTATGATATGCCCCTCAATGGCTACACCTATGGCGAATATCGCAACTGCGACCTGTTCCAATTCTTCATCGAAACGGTGAAAGAGGGCAAGGACAAAGATGGTTTCCTGGGCGATAAGGCCACTTTGGAGCTGGGCAGCATTGCGTTGACCATTCCTGCTGTTGAATTTTTGACCGAAGCATGATTCAATACCCAGACATCCACTGTGGCATATTTTTGGCTCGCCCCAACCGGTTTATTGCCCATGTGGAGATAGACGGCAAGGAAATGGTTTGCCATGTGAAGAATACAGGCCGTTGCCGGGAATTGTTGGTGCCGGGCACCACGGTCTACTGCCAGCACCACGACAACCCCAATCGGAAAACCCAGTGGTCGCTGATTGCCGTCC
>JAWXUJ010000265.1:0-2702 GCA_044432765.1 Eubacteriales bacterium
CGACCAAATGAGCATCAAAGAGTACGTCGACCCGTTTACGGGTAGCAAGAACCCCAAGGCATAAAAAGAACCCCTTTAGGGGTAGCCCGAGAAAGCAATGCAAGCGGCAGACCTTTCGGGGCCCTTTAGGGGCGTGCCAGTAAAAAGCCCTTCTAGGGCTTAATCAAGCCTCCGGCTTAGTCGGAGGTTTTGACTTTGCCCCGATGGGTGGACGGTTAGGGTGCCAGGGACAGGGGGTCGAGGGGGAGAATTTTATACTGCAGAATCACAGACATCTTGGGGTATTGACTACGAAATGCAGTGGCGACTCGGTTCAGCACCATTTGACTGTTTTCATAGTTGGCGTGGGGGAGCATCACCAAATATTGGGTCAGGCTGTACCGGGTGAAAATGTCGTTTTGTCGCAGCGCCAGGCCGATGACATCTTGCAATCGCTCCATGGTGGTGTTCAGTTGTTTTTGGGTCAATGGGGTTCGGCTGTCGGCGGTGACGGTAATCAGTGCCACATGGATGGCATAACCTGTGCGGAGAATGGTGCGGGCCTCCAGGTGGTAGACGTCTTTGAAGGTTTGGTATTCACAGAAAAAGGCAGAGCGTGTCAAGGGACGCTCTTCCAGTCCTTCTTTGATGATGCTTAAATCCAGCTCCGTGTTTTTGTCGGTTTTGACCACTTCTTTGTACAGGGCGGTCAAGTCGTCAGAAGGGGAGACACCGAATTGGGTGAAGAACAGGTCTGTGACGTATTTATAGTGTTGGAGCGCGGCACGCTGTGAACCGGTGGCCAACAGGGTTTTGATCAAGATGGTGTGAAGCCCCTCGTCATAGGGGTCCACGGTCACTGCTTTTTGGCAGATGGGCAACATTTTGTCAAATTGACCTTGGGTGTTTAAAATTTGCAACACCCGGTAGACGATTTTCATGTATTGGTTGCGGTAATAAGCATTGATGGGTATGACCCAGGATTCCATAGAAGCGCCGGGCAAAAAGTCGCCTTTGTACAGCTCAATGGCTTGGAGCAGAATGGGGAGCGCCTCTTGGTTGTCCTGGGATGTGGCGGCGAATTGGCATAGATGGTCAAATTCCTCCACATCGATGGTGCAAGGGACAGTGGGCACCCAACGATAGGCGCCACGGCGGTAAGTGATGGTTTTTGGTAGGACATCCTTGTCCAGCTGACCCAACAGGGCGCGAACCCGGTGGAGCAGGGTTTTCAAAGTGTTGGAAGGGTCTGAAATTTCGTCATCATCGGACCACAGAAGTTCAATAATTTCCGTTTGGGATACTTCTTTTTCCCGAAATGTCACCAAATATTCCAGCAGAGACCAGACTTTCCCGGAGCGACTGTGTTGATCCAAGATGACCTTGTCACCGTAGGACAGCGAGAATTCTCCCAGCATACGTATGTTTAATTTAGGCGCGTATTCCATAGCATACCTTCGCTTTCTATGAGATGAAAATTTGATTGCTCCGCAGAATGGCGCAGATTCAGCAATACATAGTCTTTATATATAGTATACGTTCCACTGGCTTTTTTGGAAAGGGTTAAAAATGGCAAGAATCGTGCCAAAAGTGACACTTGACAAATCGGAGCCTTTGTGCATGGAAGAATTGAATGAAAAATAGGCAGAGAGAAATTATTTTTTTCTTCCTGAAAAATGACCAAATGTACCTCGGATGTAACCTTTTGTCTGTATACTGAGTGCAACAAACAAATGTAAAAGAGGTGAACGCCATGGTGGAACCGAGATATTCCTTCACACCGGCAGAACAGAAAACCAGCATCATTCAAATCACGAAATACCAGGAGCAAAACTTTGAAGGCTTTTTGGAGAATCTACATTATTCCAAGGAGTTATACTTCGCAAACCTGACCCAGTTGTTGATGCTCATAGAGCAGTTGCAAGATGACATCGCCTATCCCCAACGGGGGATGGAGCCACGCAGTTTCAAAAGCGAGCCCCCGCCGCCCCCACCGTTGCGTCGCCCTTTAGAGAAACGGGAACCACCCCTTGCAACCTTTCAGTTGCGCCTGCTCTTTCGGCAGAACGCCAGCTGGCAGGGAAGTGTTACCTGGGTGGAACGACGGCAAGAAGCCAACTTCCGCAGTACGTTGGAACTGGTGCTCTTGATGGATAGCGTGTTAAGTTAAGTTACACGTTTTTAAATTCGAGACAAAACAAATGAAAAGTGTAACATGACTGTAACGAAAGTCCTGTATAATTAAGGCATAATTAAAACATTCCCATTATTTAAGAGGAGAATATAGTATGAAAAATTTTTTTAGAAGAATGACAGCAATGGCACTGGCCATTACCATGACCGCATCCACCTTGGGTACCCTCACCGCCTTCGCTGCCAACGGTAGCGAATGGCAAATCAAATCTACAGGTTCTAGTTATGACTACCACGAAGTCATCGCCACTTCCGCTACCACCGCAGACACCACCACCCCGGTGGTCACCTCTACCAACTCCGCCAAAGATGATGACTCCGATGCAAATGTCACCATCACCCACACCATCCAAGCCACCAATGATGAAAACGTCTTCGACATGGCCTTGAACGTGGTTACCACCGACGACTTGAGCATCATTGAAAGCAGTCCCAATGCCGCCGTGGTTTTGGTCATGGATACCTCCATGAGCATGGACTGGGACATCGAAGGCAATACCCTCTCCGCAAGCCAGGTTGATGAATCCCGC
>JAWXUJ010000266.1:0-2658 GCA_044432765.1 Eubacteriales bacterium
GATGTCGGGAACCACGTTTTCAGTGGTGCAACGCCAGAAGTCGCCAGTTCTGCCCATGCCGCATTGGATTTCGTCGAAAATCAGGGCAACGCCGTATTCGTCACAAATGGCGCGCAGTTCTGCCAAGTAGCCAGCGGGAGGAATGATGATACCTGCTTCGCCTTGGATTGGTTCCACAATGAAGCCGGCAACCTTTTCGCCAACAGCGGTCAAGTTTTTGATGGCCTTGCGAGCATCTTCGGCATTGCCGAATTCCACGTGTTGGACTTGTTGCACCATGGGGGTGTAGGGCACACGGTAGGTGTACTTACCGCCCATGGAGATAGCGCCCATGGACTTGCCGTGGAATGCGCCAACAGTGGAGATGAACCAGCGACCGCCGGTTGCGATACGAGCCAATTTCAGTGCCATTTCGTTGGCTTCTGCGCCACCGTTGGTAAAGAAGCAGTACTTCAAATCACCTGGGGTGATGTCAGCCAGTGCTTTTGCCAGGTAGCCACGCAGTGGGTCGAGAAGTTCTTGGGAGTGAAGTGCTTGGTGGTCAAGTTGTGCCTTGACGGTGTCCAGAATGTATGGGTTTCTGTGACCGCAGGTGTAGATGCCGAAACCGCCCAAGCAGTCGATGAATTCTTCGCCGTAGAGGCCTTCGCAGATGCTATCGTGGTCGGACCATTCCAAAACGGCGGAGTTGGTGGACACGGACTTGCGGTATTTCAGCCAACCGGGGCTGACGTAGTTGTCAAAGTAGTCGATGCACTCGCTGGTCATCTGTTCCTTTTCCGCGTCATTCAGCTTGTCCGCGTGAATGTACCCGATTACTCTCTCTAAATCCTTGCTTGTTTGTTCGAAACTCATAATATTTCCTCCAATTATTTTATGAATTAATAATTAAGAATGAATAATTAATAATTCAGGATAGATTGTTAATGATTTCACAGCGTTACAAACGAATTGCATGGATGCACGCCATTTGTAAAGCGTTTTGTTTTGGAATAATTATTAATTATTCACTAAACTCAGTGTTCGTACCAGCCGATAGGACCTTTGGACAGGTTGATGTTGATTTGTTTGACTTCCTGGTATTCTTCCAGACCGTGGATGCCCAGTTCTCTGCCGATGCCACTCATTTTGTAGCCACCCCAAGGGGCTTCGTTGAAGGTGGGGTTATAACAGTTGATCCAAGTGATGCCGGCGCGGATTTCCTTGATGACGGTCAGGGCGCGGGTGATGTCTGCGGTGAAGACGGCGCCAGCCAAGCCGTAGATGGTGTCGTTTGCCAGTGCAATGGCCTCTTCTTGGGTGGTGAAGGTTTGGACGGTGACCACTGGCCCGAAAATCTCTTCCTTCACGATGGTCATTTCACTGGTGCAGTTGTCGAAAATGGTGGGACGGACGTAGTAGCCCTTGGCACAGTCGCCATCTAGGTAACGCTCGCCACCACAGACCAATGTTGCACCTTCGGCTTTGCCTTTTTCAATGTAGGACAGGACGGTGTTCATATGTTTTTCGGAAATCAAGGGTCCCATGTCTGGGTTTTCCAGTGGGTTGCCGATGGTGATGGCGTTGGCACGTTCTGCCAATCTTGCCACGAATTTGTCCTTGATGGATTCCTCGATGATGATGCGAGAACCAGCGGAGCAGACTTCGCCTTGGTTGAAGAAGATGGCGACCATTGCCCACTCGATGGCGGCTTCAAAGTCGCAGTCGGCAAAAATCACGTTGGGGGATTTGCCACCCAGTTCCAGGCCGACTTTCTTCACATTGGAAGCGGCATTGATCATAATGCTCTTGCCCACATCGGTGGAGCCAGTGAAGGTGACCATGTCCACATCGGGAGAGCCAGACAGAAGGTTGCCCACAGAGGAGCCAGGGCCAATGACCAGATTGACGGTGCCAGCGGGAAGCCCTACTTCTTCAAAAATTTCAAACAACTTAATCACCGACAACACGGTGTCGCTGGATGGTTTGAACACGATGCTATTGCCGGCGGCAAGGGCGGGTGCCAGTTTCCAACAGGCCATGAGCAGAGGGTAGTTCCATGGCGTAATCTGGGCGCAGACACCAACAGGTTCGTGGACGGTATAGCTGTGCATTTTGCCAAAGCCGTCGTTGACTTCGTAGACACCACCACTGGGAGCCTTAATCAGGCCGGCGTAGTAGCGGAAGGTGTGGACACCATCGGAGATGTCGCCTTCGGCTTCGCGAAGGGGCTTGCCGTTGTCCATGGATTCCAGCTCTGCCAGTTCAGCCAGTTTTTCTTCCATTTTGTCGGCGATTTTCAGCAGGATATTTGCGCGTGTCTGGGAGTCCATATCTCTCCATTCCCGTGTCACATAAAAGGATTTCTTCGCTGCCGCGATGGCTTTTTCCACATCTGCCAAGGTGCATTGGCTGACCTGTGCAATGGCCTCGCCTGTTGCAGGATTGATGACGGAGATGGTTTTTTCAGCATTTCCTGCCGTCCATTGTCCGTCGATGTATACTTTTTTGGGTTCCATGTATGTACCTCCGTCTAAAAATAGGTAAAAGGAGCCAATCCCAATCTCATGGGTTAGCTCCTTTGCTTGTATTTAGTATACACCAACGAACGCGTGATTACAATGGACTAGTTTCACCATTTTTATACTACTTTAAGGTTATTTTTTCAAAGAGTTGCAC
>JAWXUJ010000267.1:0-2251 GCA_044432765.1 Eubacteriales bacterium
TGAGCCCCAACGGCGGTCGTCAAACCAAGTTCTTGGCAACCCGTCGCATGGAAGCCGAACTGCCCATCGAAACCGTCGGCAAAGACCTGCGCGGCATGATGAGCTGGCTCAAGAAGTAATATCTTATTCTGGTAGGTGGGGTATTTCCCACCTACCAATTTCTAAATTTATGTAGGGCGGGGGCTTGCTCCCGCCGTATACCATGACGGTAGACGAAACGGCAGGAGCAAGCCCCTGCCCTACAAAGTGATACAAAGAAGGTAATTTTTATGAGAAGTGATAATGTAACAAAAGGCAGTGAGCGCGCTCCCAATCGGAGCTTGTTCTATGCCATGGGCTACACCCAGGAGGAACTGGAACGTCCCCTCATCGGTGTGGTCAGTGCCCATAGTGAAATCGTACCCGGTCACATGAATCTGGACAAGCTAGCTGACGCGGTGAAAACCGGTGTCTCCATGGCTGGCGGTACTCCAATTTTGATTCCCGCCATCGGTGTCTGTGACGGCATCGCCATGGGTCATGTAGGTATGAAATACTCTCTGGCCTCCCGGGAACTGATTTGCGATAGTGTGGAAACCATGCTGATGGCTCACCAACTGGATGGCTTGGTTCTGGTGCCAAACTGTGATAAGATTGTGCCAGGCATGGTCATGGCGGCGGTTCGTATGGACGTACCTGCCATCGTCTGCTCCGGCGGGCCTATGCTGGCTGGTACCTACGGCGGGGAAGAGGTCAGTCTGTCGAAAATGTTCGAAGCCGTCGGCGCATACAAAGC
Organism: Eubacteriales bacterium; assembly: GCA_044432765.1. GTDB lineage: Bacteria > Bacillota > Clostridia > Oscillospirales > Oscillospiraceae > Avoscillospira_A. The sequence goes on from JAWXUJ010000267.1 coordinate 776, forward strand.
CGGCATGATCGGGGAAGAACAACTAGAGGACTGCACCCAAAACTGTTGCCCCTCCTGCGGTAGCTGTTCCGGTATGTACACCGCAAACTCCATGAACTGTCTCTGCGAAGCGCTGGGCTTTGCTCTTCCTGGCAACGGCACCGTGCCTGCTGTATATTCCAAGCGTATCCAAATGGGCAAGCAGTCCGGCATGGCCATTATGGAATTGGTGAGAAAAGGCGTCACCGCCCGGCAAATCGTCAACGAAAAAAGTCTGCGCAATGCGCTCACTTGCGACATGGCTCTGGGTTGCTCCACCAACTCTGTGCTCCACTTGCTTGCCATCGCCCACGAGGCAGAGTGTCCCTTTGATTTGACACTGTTCAATGAAATTAGTACAAGTACCCCCAACCTGTGCCATCTGGCACCTGCTGGCCCCACCCATATGCAGGATCTCCACGCCGCTGGCGGTGTTCCTGCCGTCCAAGCCGAACTGGCAAAGAAGGGTTTGCTGGACTTGTCCGCTCCCACCGTCACCGGCAAGACACTGGGCCAAAACCTGGAAGGTGTGAAGATTCGGAACAACGGTTCCATCCGTCCCATCGAAAACCCATACAGCGAAACCGGTGGCCTGCAGATTCTATGGGGCAACCTGGCGCCCAACGGTTGCGTGGTCAAGCGTAGCGCTGTGGCACCTGAAATGCAAGTCCACACCGGCCCTGCTCGTGTGTTCGACTGTGAAGAAGATGCCATCGATGCCATCTACAACAGCAAAATTGTTCCCGGTGATGTGGTGGTCATCCGATACGAAGGCCCCAAGGGTGGCCCTGGTATGCGGGAAATGCTGAACCCCACCTCTGCACTGGCTGGCATGAAGCTGGACAAGGAAGTTGCCCTGATTACTGACGGTCGCTTCTCTGGCGCATCCCGTGGCGCCGCCATCGGTCACGTGTCTCCAGAAGCCGCCTCTGACGGTCCCATCGGCCTGGTTGCAGAAGGCGACTCCATCACCATCAACATCCCCGATGCCGCCATTACCTTGAACGTCTCCGACACTGTATTGGCTGAGAGAAAAGCTACCTACGTCTGCCCAGAACCAAAGGTGAAAACCGGCTGGTTGGGTCGCTACTCTCGCATGGTTGCCAGTGCCAACGAAGGCGCTGTCATGAAATAAGAAAAATGACGCTGTACAAAACACATGCAGCCTCATAGGGGCAGGGTTCTACCCTGCCCTGCTAGATGCAAAATCTCCACCATTTGTCTTAAAAATGGTGGAGATTTTCAATCTTAGAGAGGAGCAGAGCCCCTCCCCTACAGGTGCTATTCCAGTTTTTTTACACTGGCGTTTTTGAGACTGACGAATTGTCAAGTCAAGTGACGCTGTACAAAAACCAATATCATTAAGTTAAACGATTCCAACGGGAGAAAAAAATAAGCGCTTTTTTCAAAAAAGGCTTGACAAATAAGACAAAATGTGCGGTCGCCTTCATTGACTAA
>JAWXUJ010000267.1:2261-2654 GCA_044432765.1 Eubacteriales bacterium
GGCGACCCTTGTTATTGAGTAAAACTTTGATAACAAGGGGGAATCACGCATGACATTTACACCAAAAACATTCGTAGCACTTTAAATAAAACCGTAAAAACCATTTCCAAAAATGCAGATAATTATGTCAAAAATCCTGGAAAAGACTTCACGCGGAGTCGGAAATTACCGTTCGAAAAGGTAATTAAAACAACCTTATCTCTCACAGGAAAGACACTATATGGGGAGATATCCAAACAATTTGGGATAAAATCATCTGCGCCAACCGTGTCCGCTTTTATACAACAAAGAGACAAAATCAGCCCAACGGCCTTCGAGGATTTGTTCCGCCAATTTGTTGCCAACACGGATACAACCGTCACCCATCGTGGCTACCGACTGCTGGCTGTGGAC
>JAWXUJ010000268.1:0-2646 GCA_044432765.1 Eubacteriales bacterium
GTGACCATTTGCAACTTTTGGATATCAGAAACACCATCTTTGGGGTAGAAAACCAGAATTTTGGTCTTGTCCACATCGCAGAAGCCCTCCAGTGCGGCCTTGCCGGTATCGCCAGAGGTTGCCACCAGGATGCAGACTGTTTTTTCCTCGCCAGTCTTTTTGAGGGAGGCGGTCAACAGGTATGGCAGCATTTGGAGTGCCATGTCCTTGAAGGCGCAGGTGGGGCCATGCCACAGTTCTAGGGTGTGGGTTTTACATTGGGTGGTGACGATGGGGGTGACGGATTTGTCGTCAAATTTGTTGGGGAAAGCGTATGCTTTGGAGGCAAAACCCATCAGTTCTTCCTGGGTAAAGTCGTCCAAAAACAGCTTCATCACCTTGACAGCGCGGCCTTCGTAGTCCATGGATGCCATGTCTTGCAAGTCCTGGGCGGACAGTTTTGGCATGGTTTCAGGCAGAAACAGGCCGCCTTCACGGCTGAGACCTTGGACGATGGCTTCGGCCGAGGTGAATTTCAGAGATGCGTTTCTTGTGCTGATGTAGTTCATAATATTCACAACCTTTATTGATTTTTATACTGGTAATGGTTTCAATGGTTCCACAACCGTAAGGAGCAGCTTATTCGTTATTCAAATGCGTTTTCCAGGTGGATAATTTGTGGTTTTTTCGTGTCGGTGCCCCGAGGCGCGTAGACTTCAATGACGTCGAAGCGGGGCTGTAGCCCTGTGTCGTTGGTCTGGAGCCAGACCATGGCGGTGGTGCGAACCCGCTCCTGCTTTTTCGCCGTGACAAACTCCCGCGCTTGACCGAAAGCATCGGTTTTTCGCAGTTTTACCTCGACAAACACGATGAATTTCCGATTTTTCACAATCAAATCGATTTCGCCAAAGCGACATTTGTAATTGCAAGCCACCAGTTGGTAGCCCTGTTTCCGCAGGTATTCCCCTGCCTGCGCCTCGCCCCAGGCGCCCAATAAGCTAACCCTTGGCATGATATTTTTTAAGGAAAGATTGGCGATGTGCAGAGCAATCTCCATGTTCATCCAAAGCGGCGTAGTGGCGCTTGGTGCCATAGCCCTTGTGGACTTCAAAGCCGTATTCTGGGTACTGCTCCGCCAGTTTGACCATGTAGCGGTCACGGGTGACTTTCGCCAAAACGGAGGCCGCGGCGATGTTCAAACTTCTGCCGTCACCCTTGACCATGGTTTCTGTGAGAATGTCCAACTTTGGGTCGCGGTTTCCGTCGACCAAAGCCAAATCTGGGGTGATTTTCAAGCCTTTCACAGCATCGCCCATGGCGACGTAAGTGGCCTGTAGAATGTTGATTTCATCGATGGTTTTCTCGTCCACCATGGCGATGGAATAGGCCTGTGCCTGTTCGATGATGATATCATATAATGTATCCCGCCGTTTTTCCGACAGTTTTTTGGAGTCGTCCAACCCCTCAATAACGCAGTCGCGGGGCAGAATGACCGCCGCGGCGCAGACAGGTCCCGCCAAAGGGCCACGCCCCGCCTCGTCCACCCCACAGATGGTCTGGATGGTCTCGGAATAGCGAAGATTTTCCTCTTCCCAAGGAATCATAAAATCACTCCTTTCAGTGGTTGTAATTGGGTCATTGGGATGCGGTGTTAAACTGGATACTCCAATGTAAACCGTCCGATTTTGCAACTTCGATACTCCTCAATGAGCACTTTTGCTGCCCGCTCCAAGTCCACTTCCCCGCGTGAAATCAGGAAGCCACGCTTTTTTGCAAGTTGCTCCAAAAGTTCCCAACCTTCGGCTTCTTCTGGCAAATCCAGTTTGTAACGGTCTTTCAAAGTTTGTGGATATTGATTCCACAGCATTTTAATCAAGCTACAAGCCAGACCTTCGATGTCAATGACATCGTCTTTCACCGCGCCGGTGTAGGCCAACATCATGCCCACGGTGGGGTCGTCAAATTTAGGCCACAGAATACCAGGGGTGTCCAGCAAGAGTAAGTCCTTGTCCACGTTGACCCACTGTTTGCCCCGGGTGACACCGGGACGGTTTTCCGCCTTGGCGCCTTTCCGGCCTGCCACTTGGTTGATGAAGGTGGACTTGCCCACGTTGGGGATGCCCACCACCATGACCCGCAGGGCGCGCCCCACTTGGCCTTTTTCCGCGTATCGTGCCAGCTTGTCTGCCAAGAGGACGCGAACGCCAGGTTTAAAGGCATTGACCCCTCTTTTGGACTTACAATCGGTCTCAATGACCGTGTGTCCCTTGGATTTGAAGTAATCCGCCCATTGCTTGGTGCCTTTGGGGTCGGCCATATCCATCCGGTTGAGGATGACCATACGAGGCTTGCCGGCGAAAATCAAATCGATGTCCGGGTTCCGGCTGGACAGGGGGATTCTGGCATCCAGAATCTCGCAGACTGCGTCCACCAGTTTTAAATCCGCCTCCATTTGACGGCGGGTTTTGGTCATATGACCGGGGTACCATTGTATATTCAGTTGGTTTTGATCCATTATTCTATTGCTCCAATTCGACTAAAATCTCGTGATGCTGTCACGGCATCTTCTCCAGGTAGAATCCGGAACAACACTTTGCCCAACAAATCCTCCTCTGCCACCTGACCCACCGCGGCGTAGCGGCTGTCGGTGGAATGATTGCGGTTGTC
>JAWXUJ010000269.1:0-2637 GCA_044432765.1 Eubacteriales bacterium
TCTGAGTCCTTCATGGGTAAGAACAAAGACGGCTCTATGGATGCCAAGTTGGCAAAGGCTACCAAGTGGATTGCCGCTGTCTTCGTGATTCTGACCTTCGTTCTCTGCTTGGTCTAATTGAACAACCAAAACGCCACCCGGCTGGGTGGCGTTTTTTTATTGGATTTTTTCCAGTGTGACTCCGGTATAATAATGTTGTAGAATTTCATCATAGGTGGCGCCATCCATCGCCATGGCTTGGGCACCGTATTGGCTCATGCCCACCCGATGACCATACCCCCAGGTTTGGATGGTGACGGTGTCGCCGTCTATGGCGATGGTGAAGTTGGTGGAATCTAAGGACAGTGCTGTCCGGAGGGCGGTGCCGTCTACCCACTGGGCACCAATTTTCATCTGGGCGACACCTCCACCTTGGGTGTAGATGGTCTGTCCGATTTGGGTGTTAGAGGATAAGCCTAGTTCCTCTAGTGCGGTGGCGAATTCTGCCATGGTCATGGTGATTTGGGTGGTGTAATGGCTACTGCCTTCTTCGCCAGGGCTTTCCACCGATTGGAGGTAGGGGACTTCGCCACCCCATACGGCGAAGGCATCCTCGGTCATGCCACCGGAGCAGGAGAAGTAGACAGCATCAATCAACTGGCCTTCATAGGTCAAAACCTGTCCATCGGTGGCGGTGACAGCTGCTGTGACTTTTTCCAAGTAGAGGGGGTAGTCGTCACCTAGTTTTAAGGCGGTGGCGACTTCGTCGGAGTAGGCTTGGCAACAGGTGCTAGAGCCACACAGGTCACAGTCGGTGTGTTTGGGGGATTGGATGCTCCGCGCCAAAAACGTCCGCGCCGCCACGGCCTGCGCTTCTAAGGCTGCCGGTTCAAATGAGGCGGGCATCTCTGCCAGGACTACGCCAACTAAGTAGGTTTGCCAGTCCAACTCCAGAAGTTCGTCGTTATAGGACAGGGTGAGGGTGTGATTTTCATCTATAGACAACGGTTCAGGTGTCGGTTCTGCTTCTGGAATGACGGTGGTGGTTATCGTCTGGACAATTACCTCTGGTTCTGGCGGTTTTGGTTCCACCATGGCCCAGGTGATGCCTAGCAGTGCCAAAGTTGCAAGGCATCCTGCAAAAATCCACTCTGAAATACCTTTTTTCTTCATTTTGCAAGTTTCCTTTCTTCTTCTTTCATTAGTGGTTCTAATATAGCTATGAAAGCGACCGATTTGTAGAAATTTTACGTAATTTTTGTTGACATCGCACAATATATCTGCTATACTTTACTCAAATAAACAAGGAGGTATGAATGAAATGCTTGAAAAAATTGCAAATACCAACAATTACCTGGCACATTTGTGTGACGACATCGTCCATAGAAATGAGGCTGTGAAAAATAAAACCCGCAGTAGCGAATCCATTAAAAGAGGGTTGCGTAATTCCGACGGCACTGGTGTTGTGGCTGGTTGCACCCAAATTGGTAGCGTTATGGGCTATACCATGGTGGACGGCGAACGGGAACCTATGGAAGGGCAGCTGTACTATGCCGGCTACTCCGTCTCTGACTTGGTAAAAGGGTACATCGAAGAAGACCGTTTCGGCTTTGAAGAAGTGGCCTATCTGCTTTTGATTGGCGAGTTGCCCAGTGCAATGCAACTGGAAAGTTTCAAGCAGTTCCTTTATGACAACATGGCCTTGCCTGACCGGTTTACCGAGGACATGATCATGCGTCAGCCCTCCAAGGACATTATGAATCAACTTGGTCGTTCTGTGTTGGCACTGTATTCTGCGGACAACAACGCAGATGACATCGCCATTGAAAATGTGATTACGCAATGCTCCCAACTGATTGCTCGATTCCCAATCATCATTGCCAACTCTTATGTTGCAAAACGTCACTATTTTGACGATGCCAGCTTGCACTTGCACCGTCCACTGCCTGGGCTGTCCATTGCGGAGAACTTCCTTCGCTCCATCCGCCCAGATCAACAATACACCAAAGAAGAGGCAAAACTACTCGATTTGTGTCTGTGCATCCATGCAGAGCACGGTGGTGGTAACAACTCATCCTTCGTCTGTCGTGCATTGACCTCATCTGGCACCGATACGTATGCCGCCATCGCCGGCGCGGTTTCCTCTTTGAAAGGACCCAAACACGGTGGCGCCAACGCCAAGGTTATGGCCATGTTCGCCGAGATTAAGGAAAACGTCAAAGACTGGAAGAATCGGGAAGAGGTGGCAAACTACCTCCGCCTGATTCTGACCAAAAAAGCAGGGGACGGCAGTGGCCTTGTCTACGGCATGGGTCACGCCATCTACACCCTGTCCGACCCTCGCGCGGTTCTCCTTCGTGAGCATGCTCGCAGTTTGGCAGAGAAAACCGGAAAGATGGACGAGTTGGAATTGTATGAATTGGTGGAAGAACTGACACCTGGCGTGTTTGCAGAAGTCACGGGCAAAGAAAAGGTCATGTGCGCCAACGTGGATATGTACTCTGGCCTGATTTACTCCATGCTGGGCATCTCCCCAGAACTGTATACCCCAGTCTTCGCCATGGCTCGTATCACCGGCTGGTGCGCCCACCGGATGGAAGAACTGATCACCTGCGGACGGATTATGCGTCCTGGTTATAAAGCGCTGTTCCGCCGTCG
>JAWXUJ010000270.1:0-2624 GCA_044432765.1 Eubacteriales bacterium
AACCCCTTGCAAAGCCCAATGGCGGAACCGATGGTATCGCCGTCTGGATTTTTGTGGGTGATGATGACGTAGTTGTCATGGTTTTTCAGCCAAGCAGCTGTCTCATTCTTGGTCATCGTTGTCTCCTTTGATGCCCAATTTGTTGATGATTTCGCAGATGTGGGCGCCGTAGGTGATAGAATCGTCCTCTTCAAAGACCAATTCTGGTGTGTAGCGCAGTTGAAGACGACTGCCGATTTCACGACGGAGATAACCGCCAGCCGACTTCAGCCCCTTCAGTGCATCTTTGGTTTTGTCCTTTTCCAGGACACTGATGAATACTTTTGCATATCGCAAATCGCTGGTGGTTTCCACACCAGTGACAGAAATCATGACTTGAACGCGCGGATCTTTCAAGTTGCGAATCAGCTCTGCCAATTCTCGTTGCATCTCTTCGTTGATGCGACCAATGCGGTTTGAAGCCATAGTATACCTCCCATTTCAGGGAATTAATAATGAATAATGAATAATGAATAATGCCGAAGCAATCACTCATTTGCATCTATGAAACAAATGGCAGGAGCACATTCCATTGGAATATGAACCCCTGCCAAATGGTAAAGACTATCCATCTTTTGAGGATAATTATTAATTATTAATTCTTAATTCTTAATTATAAATTAAACCTTAATTTGTTCCATGACGAAGCATTCAAATACGTCGCCTTCTTTGATGTCGTTGAATTTCTCGATGGACATACCGCACTCGTAGTTGGTGGTGACTTCCTTGACAGAGTCCTTGAACCGTTGGAGAGAGCCCAGCACACCTTCATGAATGACAATGTTATCACGGAGGACACGGACTTGTGCATCGCGGACAATCTTACCGTCCTTGACCAAGCAACCGGCGATGGTGCCGATGGCGGTGACCTTGTAGGTCATGCGGACTTCGGCGTGACCAATGACAACCTCTTTGAATTGAGGTGCCAGCATACCCTTCATAGCAGCTTCGATTTCGTTGATGGCATCGTAGATGACCCGATACATTCTCATGTCAACATTGGCGCGGGCGGCAGAAGCGGCGGCGGCAGTGTCAGGACGGACGTTAAAGCCGACCACGATGGCACCTGCGGTGGAGGCCAGCAGGATATCGGATTCGTTAATGGCACCGACACCGGCGTGGATGACCTTGACACGGACTTCCTCGTTGGAAATCTTCATCAAAGAGGCCTTGACGGCTTCGGCAGAACCTTGAACGTCGGCCTTGACAATGATATTCAGTTCCTTCATATTGCCAGCTTGGATGTGGGAGAACAAGTCTTCCAGGGTGACCTTGGCCTGTTGGTTGGCGGCGGCATCCTTGACTTCGGACTTCCGTTGTTCCACCAGTTGGCGGGCCATGCGTTCGTCTTCAACGGCGTTGAACACGTCGCCCGCGCCGGGGACTTCGCCCAGACCGGTGATTTCCACAGGCACAGATGGGCCGGCGGTTTTCAGCACTTTGCCCTTTGCATCGGTCATGACACGAACACGACCAACGGCGGTGCCGGCAATGATGATGTCGCCTTGGTTCAAGGTGCCGTTTTGCACCAACAAGGTGGCGATTGGGCCGCGGGTTTTGTCCAAACGCGCTTCGATGACAGTACCCTTTGCAGATCGGTTTGGGTTGGCCTTCAGCTCTTGCATTTCTGCGGTCAGGAGGACCATTTCCAACAGGGAATCGATATTTTGACGAGCCTTTGCGGAGATTTCCACCATGATGGTGTCGCCGCCCCATTCTTCGGGAACCAGGCCGTATTCGGTGATTTGTTGCTTGATGCGGTCGGGATTTGCGCCCTCTTTGTCCATTTTGTTGATGGCAACAATGATGGGAATTTCAGCGGCCTTGGCGTGGTTGATGGCTTCGATGGTTTGTGGCATGATGCCATCATCGGCAGCCACCACCAGAATGGCGATGTCGGTACACATGGCACCGCGGGCACGCATAGAGGTAAAGGCGGCATGGCCTGGGGTATCCAAGAAGGTGATGGGCTGACCGGAGATTTCCACTTGGTAAGCACCGATGTGTTGGGTGATGCCGCCGGCTTCGCCGTCCACCACGTTGGTTTTGCGGATGGCATCCAACAGGGAGGTTTTACCGTGGTCAACGTGACCCATAACCACAACCACAGGGCTACGGCCTTCCAGTTCTGCATCGTTGTCTTCCCGGTCGTCGATCAGTTTTTCTTCGATGGTGACGATGATTTCCTCTTCCACCTTACAACCCAGTTCTTCTGCCACCAGAGAGGCGGTGTCGAAGTCGATGACTTGGTTGACGGCAGCCATAACGCCCAGCTTAATCAGCTGTTTGATGACTTCAGCGGCAGTTTTCTTCATGCGAGCAGCCAGTTCCCCCACGGTAATTTCCGGTGGAATGTGGACGGTGAGTGGAGTCTTTTTGATGACTTCCAGTTGAAGTCTACGCATTTTGTCCTGTTCTTCGTTGCGACGTTTGTTGCCGAAGTGTTGGGGACGTTTTTTGTTGTTTTTATTGCCAATCCGTTGCTTGCCACCGGCGATGTTGTGCATCTTTTCGGAGACCAGGTTGTCTGCGCGGTCGTCGAAACGGGCGGTGTTCAGGGTGACGGCAGAGGTGTCAACCACGCG
>JAWXUJ010000271.1:0-2617 GCA_044432765.1 Eubacteriales bacterium
ACCACAATGGGGGATGTAGAGGTAAGCACCGTCTCTTCCCGCACCACATAGCCCATGACGGCGCAACCCTCGCCGGCCTCATAGGCAATGGCAACCGTGGTCACCGTGGGGGTGTAGACATTGGAAACCAAGGAGAACGCCAAATACCCCACCACAAGCAGAGCAAGGGCGGCAATGATGATTTGACTGTAAATTTTCCCTTGTTTCATATCTTTAACCTCTTTTTTGATGAACGACGGTTCATCGTTTATCGTTTATCGTTCATCACTCAACGGGATTGCCGTATTTGGCACCACAGTGGAGATGGCGTGTTTGTAGATCATGTGCTGTTTGCCCTCGCTTTGGAGCATGACCACATAGCTGTCATAGGCGGAGATGACCCCCCGCAGTTGGAACCCATTCATCAGGAACAAGGTGACCCCTTGCCCCTCTCGGCGGGCGGCGTTTAAAAATTTTTCTTGGTAGTTTTCGTTGGTAGACATAATATCCACACTCCTTCTTTATTTGTAGTCAGGTAAATTCTACCACAAACCACAGTCGAAAAAAGGAATATGCAGGTATATCTGAAAAATTATCCCCAGAGATTGCGGACATAACCGGTGGCATCTGCCATGGTTTTGACAAAGTCTGGAACCTTGTCTTGGACAATCCAGTGGATGTTCTCGTTCTTCCGGAACCAGGTCATCTGCCGTTTGGCATACCGGCGAGACTCCTGCTGGATGGCGGCGATGGCATCGTCCATGGTGTATGCTCCGTCCAAGGCTTTTAGTACCTCTTTGTATCCGATTGCCTGTAAACTGGTGGTATTTCTGTGGATTCCCATATCGAAAAGTTTGTCGATTTCGGGGAGCAATCCATCACGCACCATGTATTCCACCCGGAGATTGATCCGGTCATACAGGTCTTGGCGGTCTGCAAAGGTCAGGCCAACCCAGGCGGCTTCATACTTGGGCGGGATGGCTTTTGTCTCCAAATTGTGCTGAGTGATGGTCTTGCCGGTCTCCAAATAGACCTCGGCGGCGCGGATGATTCGCCGGCGGTCGGAGATGTGAAGCCGGTCGGCGCTGTCCGAATCAAAGGAGCGGAGCAGTGTTTGGACGGCCTCAATGCCGTCAGAATCCGCCAGTTTTTCCAGCTCTTCCCGGCGCCCAGTGGCGGGATAGGGCGCAAAATTCCGCCCCAAAATCAGGCTGTCCATGTAGAGGCCGGTGCCTCCAACCAGGACGCAGGTTTTCCCCCGAGACAAAATGTCCTGCAGGATGGGGTCGGCCTGGGACACATATTTCCCCACGGAAAAGTCCTCGTCCGGGTCCGCCACATCAATCATGTGATGGGCTACGCCCTCCATCTCTTCCCAGGTGGGCTTGGCGGTGCCAATGTCCATGTGACGGTAAATCTGCATGGAATCGCAGGACAGCACCTCGCCATTGAATTGTTTCGCCAGTGCCACCGACAACTTCGTCTTCCCCGAAGCCGTCGGCCCTGCGATGCAGATAATGTTGTCCATAAGTTCCTCCATTTTTTAGAGTACAATGACTCTCCCCTTGGGAGAGCTGTCAGCGCAGCTGACTGAGAGGGTACCGCACCAACAAGTTCGCAAAAGCATTTTGGCAAAAAGCCCTCTCCACCGCCTGTTGACGGCACCTCTCCCAGAGGGAGCGGCAAGATTAAGACCGTTTGAACTGTTTTTCCAGTTCTTTTTTGGTTAATTGTATAGTGATAGGTCTGCCGTGGGGGCAGAATTTGATGTCGTCGCGGGACAGGACTTCCTTGACCAGAGCCAGTTGCTCTGCAGTGTCGGTCGTCCAACCGCCTTTGATGGCGGCTTTGCAGGCCATGGAGTGGTGCACGTGGCTCCGTAGTGTTTTGGGGTCGGTCTTCTGCCCAGAGGCCAGGGATTCCGCCAATTCCTCCAATAGAAGCCCCGCCTTGGTTTCATCCAAAAAGTCTGGGATTTGCCGTAAAATAATGGTATCCACCCCAAATTCCTCGGCTTCCAGTCCGAAATTCCGGAGGGTACCCAAGTTTTCCAGAACGGCATTTGCCAATTTCGGCTCCATTTTCACCGTCACCGGCACCAGTAGAAGTTGGGACATGATTTCCACATCCTGTGCTTGGAGTTTTTCAAATAAAATCCGCTCGTGAGCGGCGTGTTTGTCGATAAAATAGACAGTTTCATCCATTTCTACAATCAAATAGGTGTGCATAGCCTCACCGATGAGGCGAACTTCTGCCGTCTCCAATGCCACCTCCACCTGAACAGGTTCCGGGGCGGGAGCTACTGTCTTGGGCGGGGCGATTTTTGGCAATTCCGGCATGACAATCTGCGCTTCTGGCTCCGAAATTGGGGGCAAAATCGGCGGGGCAACCTTAGGTTTTCCAGTGGTCGTCGGCTTCATCACCGGAGATGCCACCGGCAAAATATCGTCCAAAAGGTCGGGTTTTGGCACCACAACCGAGGCGACTGGTGGGGCGGTTGGCTTCTTCACCACCTCCACAAACTCCTGGAATTTGGCGCTGTCCATCTTTTGGAAAAAGTCATCCTTTTTCTGTGGACCAGCGGGACTGACCGGTGGTTTCTGCTGTGGAAGTTTGATTTCCGGCTTTTCCAGTCTCC
>JAWXUJ010000272.1:0-2613 GCA_044432765.1 Eubacteriales bacterium
AATTGACCAGCTCTCGCGAGGTCAGCCTATTCCTGGTGCTGGTGCTCCTGTGTGCCATCATCTCCACCCAAAGCGACTCCTTCCTCACCTTTAAAAACATCTCCGAAATGCTGAAAAACAACGCCGTCACCATGCTGATGGCTCTGGGTATGCTCTGTGTCCTCCTGATCGGTGGCATCGACATCTCCATCGCCTCCACGGCAAGTTTCGCCGGCATGACCATGGCGGTGCTGAAAAAATACAGCATTGTGGAAAACACCTTCGTCCTTTTGATGATTGCCCTGGTCATCGGTGCCATCTGTGGCCTGATTGTGGGTCTGATTGTGGCAAAGGGCAAAGTTCTCCCCATCATCGCAACATTGGGCACCATGTACATCTACCGCGGCGGTGCCTATCTCATCGCCAACGACCAATGGACCAGCGCCGCTGACCTGGGCGCCTTCAGCAACTTCGCTCTGAACACCATCGGTGGCATCAGCCAAGTGGTCTGGGTGGTTGCCGGCATTTACGTCATCTTCTACATCGTCATGCGATGGACAAAATTCGGTCGTCGCATCTATGCCGTGGGTAGCAACAAAGAGGCCGCAGAGGTCTCCGGCATCCATGTGGACAATGTGGTCATCTCGGTCTACACCATCATGGGTCTTCTCTCCGGCCTGGGCGGTGGGCTGTCCGTCTCCGTCTACGCCTCCGGTATGCCCAACATGATGTACGGCGACGAAATGGACGTCATTGCCGCCTGTGTCATCGGCGGTGTCAGCATGGACGGTGGGCGCGGTACCGTGGTCGGCGCATTCCTGGGTGCTTTGATTCTAGCTGTTATCAGCAAGGCCTTGCCTCTGGTGGGCATCGATTCCATCGCCCAAAACACAGTGAAAGGTGCCATCATCCTCATCGTTGTGGTGCTGAACCTGGTGGCACAACGTAGCATGATTCAAAACAACTTGAAGAGAAGGGAGCTGTAAACCTATGGCTGGTAAATCTGGTAGAACGCTGATTAGCAAACCCCAAAATCAGTGGAAACAAATTCTAATTAGTTGGGAAGCCATGCTGGTTCTCGTGTTCCTATTCGTCAACATCTACTGCATGAACATCTCCGACAACTACAACCTGACAAACGTGCTCCGGGAATCCCCACGGTATGTGGCAGGCATCTTCCTGGTGTTCCCTATGGCCTACATCTTGATTATGGCCGACATCGACATCTCCGTTGGCTCCATCGTCTGCCTGGCGGCGACCATGGGTTGCTTCGTCACCAATGCCGGCGCAAACTTCGGCCTGGTCATCTTGACCGTCCTGGCAGTTGGCACCGTCTGCGGTTGGCTCAACGGCTTGATTCTCACCAAATTCCCCGAACTCCCCCCCATGATTGTCACCCTTGCCACCCAGATTATCTTCCGTGGCATCGCTGAAATCTCCCTGGGCAGTGGCGGTTCCATGTCCCTGACCAACATCGACGGCTTCCGCGCCCTGGCACAAAAAGCCGGCATCGTCCCCTATACCATCATTGTCGCCGTGGTCTTCGGCATCATCTTCGGGGTGGTTTTGATGAAAACCACCTTCGGCAGAAGCCTCTATGCCATCGGCTCCAACACAAAGGCCGCCACCTTCGCCGGTGTGCCTGTCCAACTGTACCGCCACATTGTCTTCACCATCACCGGCTTTATGGCTGGCGTGTCCGCCCTGTTCCTCACCGCCGTCCTCTACGGTGCCAACACCACCACCGGTAGCGGTTTTGAACTGGATGCCATCGCCATGTGCGTCTTCGGTGGTATCTCCACCGCCGGTGGTAAAGGTGGCATCATCGGCGCTGTCATCTCCGCCTGTACCATCGTCTGTCTCCGCATCGGCTTCGGTCAAATCAACCTGAATCCACAGCTGATTCTGATTATCCTAGGCTCTCTCCTGGTGGTCGCCGCCCTGATTCCCCAAATCAGCGACACCTTCAAAAAAAGAGAAAAAAAGAAAACCGCAAAGGCCAAATAACACCATATACTATGCGTGAAAACACGCTGTATAAACAAATTTAGGAGGAATTCACTATGAAAAAACTGCTCGCAATGATGCTCAGCGTTGTTATGGTCGCTACCATGATGGCCGGTTGCTCCAGTAGCACCGAAACAGCATCCACCACCGCTGCCACCACCGAAACCGCAGCCACCGAAGAAGCCGCACCTGCCGCCGAAGAAGCCGCCGAGACCACCGCTTCTGAAGGCACCAAAACCTTTGCCATCGTCACCAAGGCCGCTGGCAACCCCTTCAACGAAAGAACCGCTTCCGGCTTTGAAGAAGTCATCCTGGCCGAAGGCTATGAAGTCATCGTCAAGCATCCAGAAGCCGCTACCGCTGACGCACAAGTCGCCGTTATCCAATCCCTGATTTCCCAAGGCGTTGACGCAATCTGCATCGCCGCCAACGACGAAAATGCACTGCAAGCCTCCCTGCAAGAAGCCATGGACGAAGGCATCCAAGTCTGCTGCCTGGACTCCAAAACCAACGTTGCTAGCCGCTCTGTCTTCGTCAACCAAGCTGGCGTTATGGAAATCGGCCAAGCTCTCATCGACGCCGTTCTGGACCTGACCGGTGGCGAAGGCCAATGGGCTATCCTGTCCG
>JAWXUJ010000273.1:0-2600 GCA_044432765.1 Eubacteriales bacterium
CTCGACCGATTTTTCTGACTTCAGTCGGGCTACGCCCTCCCTCCGTCAGAAAAATCGAGGCACAAAACCAACAACTTAATCGTATTTCTTGGGCTCACATCATTGACAAACTTACACTTTAATTGGGACAAAAATAAAAATAATGCTTGACAAACGACCCTTTACGGTGTATACTAATTAAGCACTAAGCAATGGCCCGTTGGTCAAGCGGTTAAGACACCGCCCTTTCACGGCGGTATCATGGGTTCGATTCCCGTACGGGTCACCAGATAAAAAAACACATCCATTATGGATGTGTTTTTTTATCTGGTGCCGTCTGCGGGCGGGTTTGCCCCAGGGCACCCTCTCTTGCCGTACCGGCAATTCACCTTGTATCCGCTTCGCTCAACGCGCAGGGAAACCCTGAGGGTTTTCCCATCTCCGCCCCAAGAGCCGCCTACGGCGGTTGGGCTCCGAAACAGCTTGCGAGCTAGGCACACACTCTTTCCTTCCGAAGATTGTAATTTTTCTTAAAGAAAATGAAGTTCAATAAAAAAATTCGCCGGCGGCGCACTCACCTTTTCTGAATTCCTGTATGGGTCACCAATCGTAGGGCAAGGGCTCTGCTCTTGCCAATGCCCTCGCCATTCATGGCGAGGGCATTTTGCGCGCCATCGATGATTACAACCGACTGGCAATTAACCGCATTAAAATCTCCTGGATTTTTCCCTGTTCGTCTGCCAAATGGTTGAAAAATGTGGAAAATTCCGGGTATGTATGGGCGCTGGTGCGGTACTCGCTGAACCGCTCTTGGCCTGTTTGATATTGCCGTTGTAGGGTTTTGGTCAGGCAGTCTGTGGGGTGGCCTTGGCGGGGTTGCCCGGGGAGGGTGGCACCTTGGACGAGGAAGTACATGGCGGTAAGTCGCCGGACTTGACTGGTGGACAGCTGGTACAGCCCTTGGGCGGAGCGCACCAAACCGCCGGTGGAAGTCATGGCAATCTGGCGGTATAGGCTCTGGCTCCGGCAGGCGGCGATGGTGTATTCTGTCAGAAGTTCAGACAGGGTTTTTGGCGCTTCTGCCGAAGTCCCCAACACCCGCGACCAGACGGCCTGGCTGATACGAGGGTCAATTTGTTCCATAAAAAAATCCTCCTTTTCCCCATGTTATGCGGGAAAAGGAGGAATTGACACTACTTCAGCTTGTCAAAAAACTTCGTTTTTGACAAGCTGAAGCGCCTGCGGGCGGATTTGCCCCAGGGCACCCTCTCTTGCCGTTCCGGCAATTCACCTTCTATCCGCGACCCTCGACGTGAAAAGGAACCCTGACGGTTCCTTTATCTCGCCCTAAGTGCCGCCTTTCGGCGGTTGGGCTCGAAACAGCCTGCGGGCTAGTCACACTTTTCCTCCCTTCGAAATTTGGAAATCTTTTTCCATTTGAAGGTTCTTTGATAGACTGACCATTTATCGTGAATGTTAGTCCTTTGCGAGATTGTGGTAACGGTAGAGAATGGTGACCAGTTGTTCCCGGGTCACATTGTCGAGCCATTTCATGTCGCCTTTGCCGTCGCCGGCAATCAGTCCGGTTTCTACCGCCCATTCCCTGGCTTCCTGGCTCCAGTCGGATGGCTCTGCTGTGGGTGTTTCTGAGACAGGCACCAGGTCGAAGTCGGGGCGACCGTAGCCGTAGATTTTGTAGTAGGTCAGGCTGTAGGACTTGGCGACCACAGCACCACCGTTCTCCACCACACCGTCTACGTCGGAGGTGTTGCCCTCGATGGTGTAGACGCAACTGCCATCCACCTGATAGACCAGACCGGTGTGGTAGCTGGTTTTGCCGTTGTCATTGGTGAAAAAAATCTGATCGCCGGGCTTGGGATTTGCCGTGAAAAATTGGTTTTTCGATTTGAAATAGTTGGCAGAGTAGGTGCATCCTGCCCCCAGACCGCCCAGGGACTGGCAGGTTAGTTGCATGGCGAGCTCCAGGCCGAAGGTCTGGACGAAGCACCAATCCACAAAGACATCGCACCAGGGGTAGCCATTTTTGTTGCCGTTGTAGACGCCGAGCTGGTGCATATCCCGGGCGTATTTGGTGAAGTTTGCCCGACCGGCATTGGCGGTGAAGTCGTCCAACTGGCTGTTGGTGGCCTTCTCCAGGTAGCCAATCTGGCTCTGGGCAGTATCAATCAGTTTTTCAACTGGTGTCATAAAATCCCTCCAAAATAGAATTGCGAAGATTCGCCCTACATTCTATGTTCAGTCGACGTATTATGACACAATAAAAGGCACTGCAGAAAAACTGGAATTGCACTCATAGGGGCGGGGTAGAACCCTGCCCCTACGAGGCGGCGTGTGTTTTTGTACAGCACCTTGTTTTTTGTACCGATTGTATTTATTTGCGACCCATGCCTTGACTCATGCCTTGACCCTGCATTTGGCCCATGCCTTCGCCCTTGGTTTCTGGCATCAAGGTATCCATGTATTCTTCCAGAGTCAGGCCAGCTTCTTCAGCCAGGGCTTCCATTTCAGCCATTTTTTCAGCTTTCATGTCGTCCATTTCGGCCTTTTTCTCCTCCATCTGAGCCATCATTTCCTCAGAGGGTTCTTCGCGCTCCATGGAT
>JAWXUJ010000274.1:0-2572 GCA_044432765.1 Eubacteriales bacterium
TAGATGTAGAGCGTCAGCGTCTCTTTGTACTGTCCAATCAGTTCTTCCAAGGCCTGGTGGTCGCCACGGAGAAAACGGTCATATTTGGCTTTATCCACGTGGAACCCCCTTTGTTTTTTTCTCATCATACACCACAATCCATCAAAAATCAACAAAAAAACCGCCCAGTGGGCGGTTTTTATATGGTTTACGACTGCTTGCGCTGTGTCAACATTTCCACGGGGCGTCGTAGCCATGTGGTTTTTTCCAGGTTTTCCCTTGTGTTAAATGGTTTGGATTTCCAGGTAACTACTACCGTATGGGTGTTTTTTTACCAGAATTTGTTTCTCAATTTGTTCTTTCAGTGCTGCCACGTGGGAGATGATGCCCACCAAACGGTGACCATCGCCCAGGCCGTTAAGGACCGCCATGGCTTGGCGAAGCGCATCGTCATCCAATGCACCGAAGCCCTCATCGATGAACATGGTGTCCAACTGAATCCCGCCGGCGCTGGACTGAATTTCATCAGCAAGCCCCAGAGCCAGCGATAGAGATGCCATAAAGGATTCCCCGCCAGACAATGTTTTTACGCTGAGTTGGGCACCGTTGTGGTGGTTGAATACGTCCAAATCCAGACCCACTTGCCCCGACAGGCCACTGCTTTTTTGGCGCATCAAATCGTACTTCCCGCCACTCATTGCCATTAGGCGCACGTTGGCCTTGGACAAAACCCGGTCGAAGTAGGTGGTCTGGACAAAGGTTTCCAGTGCCATCCGTTCCTTCCCCACCAAGGTGCCGTTGACTGTTTTGGACAGAGCGGTCATCCACTGCAAATGATGCGCTTCTTTGTCTCGCTCTGTCAAAATGGTGTCCAACTGCTTGCTGATTTCCCGGTTTTGGGTCAAGCGGGTGTGGAGAGTTTTGCTCTCTTCGACCATCTTCACTTGGGCGATTTTGTTGGCTCGGATTTGGGCGGTGATGGTTTCCATATCCACCTGTTCCGCCGTCTTCTGGGGCTGGACCAACGCCTCAATTCGCCCTTGCAGAGAGGCCACGTTTGCCTCCAACGTTTGGCAGGCCGTCTGGGCGGTGGACAGCTGTTTGCCGTAGGTTTCCACCCGCTTTTTGCTCTGCTGAATGTAGGTCTGGGCGCTTTTCTTATCCGGATAGGCCAGTTGTTTTTCCATGGTGTTCAGTTGCTGTTCCAGGGCTTCTCCCCGGGCGGACAAGGTGGTTTGTTGATGTTCCAAATCCGTATGTGCCTGGACGTATTTTCCCAACTGTTCCTCTTTTTCAGGCAGACTTTTGGTCAGTCCTTCCAGTTGCACTCTAGCCTGGGTGGCCTTGGTCAGCCGGCTTTTTGTCTCTGCCAGTTTCCCTTCGCAGGCGGTCAGCCCGGCTTTTACACCCTGTTTCAGGTCACCAAAGGCCACATCTGGCAGAAGGTTTTTTCCCTGATTCATCAGAGCGGTTTCCAATTCCTCCAGGATGCCATTGGTCTTATCGGCCTGGCTACTGGCTTTTTTGGCCTCTTTTTGGGCGGTGGTTGCCGCCTTATTTGCCCGCTCCACATCTTGCTCACTGGGGGCTTCTTGGTCGCAGAGGGCGGGGCTGGGGTGTTCGGTGGAACCGCAGACAGGGCAGGGCTGTCCTGCCGCCAACGTGGTGGAGAGGATGCCGGCCTGTTGATCCAAAAATGCCCGGTTTTTCCAGCTCCATTCCTGCATCAAGCCATCGGCCTTGTCCGCCAGTTTGCGATATGCTTCCTGCTCTTCTCTGTGGGTCTGCTTCAGGGTTTCCAGGCGCTGTAAATCCGTTGTCACGTCCATCAGCTTGCCGGCGGTCTCTTTTTGCATCTCCAACAGGCTGGCCTGACGTGCCTCTTCTGCCTGGGGATTGCCCAGGTTTTCAATTTGCTGTTTGTCCAAGGTCAGTTGGTTTTCTGCCATTTGGATTTTTTCTGTCAAACGGACGATTTCCCCGGATACCTTCTTTTTTTCTGCCTGGATGGATTGCTGTTCCCCCCTGGATTGCTCCAGTTGGTCATATCGGGAAAGCTGGGCTTCCAAGGCCGCAATTTCCCCTTCTAATGTTTTATAAACCATGCTGTCTGCATGGATTTCCCCCAGTTCCCCTTGTTTTTCCTTTAACTGGGATGTGACCTTTTCCAGGTCTAGCCGGGCGATTTCCAGAGCTTTGACCCCTTTCAACCGTTCTGTTTCCCTGGTTTCTTGTTGGGTCAGCAGTTTCAATTCCTCGGCGCAATCCTCCTGTTTTTTCAACAGCGTGCCGGATCTGGCCTCATCTTGGCTGTTCAAATCCTCCAGTAGTTCCATGGTTTCCCGGTCGAGCAACAGCCCCTCTTTGGCGGAATCTATCTGGAGTTGATGGGCTTCGTCTCCCTGGATGGAGGCCACATAGTAAGCCATCTGCCTTTTCAATTCCTGGCACTTTACGTCTACCGCTTTGGTGTCTTGACTCAGACAATCTTGGAGGGTGCTGAACCGTTTGGTGTTGAAAATTTTCCGAAAAATCTTCACCCGCTCATCGGTGGAGGCATGGAGCAGTTTGACAAAATCCCCCTGGGCGATCA
>JAWXUJ010000275.1:0-2565 GCA_044432765.1 Eubacteriales bacterium
CGCGACCGCGACGACCGTTGTCGATCAGGGCATCCACCGCTTCTTGGAGCATACGCTTTTCGTTGCGGATGATGATGTCAGGCGCATTCAGCTGAATCAATCTTTTCAGACGGTTGTTCCGGTTGATGACGCGGCGATACAGGTCATTCAGATCGGAGGTAGCGAAGCGACCACCGTCCAGTTGCACCATGGGGCGCAATTCAGGAGGAATAACAGGCAGTACGTCCATAATCATCCAAGCGGGGTTGTTGTTGGACATCCGGAAGGATTCCACAACTTCCAAACGCTTGATGATGCGGAGTTTCTTTTGACCAGAAGCAACTTTCAGCTCTGCCCGCAGGCTGACAGACAGCTCATCCAATTTCATCTCTTGAAGCAAGAGCTTGATGGCCTCTGCACCCATGCCAGCAGCAAAATCGTCCTCATATTTTTCCCGCATATCGCGGTATTCTTTTTCAGACAGGATTTGGTACTTGGTCAGAGGGCAAGTGCCGGGATCGGTGACGATATAGGAGGCAAAGTACAGAACTTTTTCCAAAATTCTGGGGCTGATGTCCAAAAGCAGACCCATACGAGATGGGATGCCTTTGAAATACCAGATGTGGGAGGCAGGGGCAGCCAATTCGATGTGACCCATACGTTCCCGACGGACTTTGCTCTTGGTGACTTCAACACCGCAGTGGTCGCAGATTTGACCTTTGTAGCGAATTTTTTTGTACTTTCCGCAGTGGCACTCCCAGTCCTTGGTTGGCCCGAAGATTTTTTCGCAGAACAGGCCTTCCTTTTCTGGTTTCAGTGTGCGGTAGTTGATGGTTTCTGGTTTTTTGACCTCGCCAAAAGACCAGTCGGCAATTTGCTTCGGAGAAGCAATGCCGATTTGAATGGCATCAAATGTTGCATAACCCATGGCAATGCACCTCCTTAAAATTCTTCGTCAAGTTGAGTTTCATTATCCATCTCAACTTCATCACCGTCGTCGTCAAACATCATGGCACTTTCGCCAACAGGGGCGCCGTCCAGAACGTCCTCTGCATCGGACACATCAAAGCCAGCAGCAGTGGCTTCGTTTTCATCCGCCACATAGGTATTGGCCTCGTGGTTTGGAACGAAGGTCAAATCTTCATCTTCATCATCACGGAGCTCGATTTCTTCGCCATTTTCATCCAAAACGCGGATGTCTAAGCAGAGAGATTGAAGTTCCTTGACCAGAACCTTGAAGGATTCAGGCACACCTGGCTTGGGCACGTTATGACCCTTGACGATGGCTTCATAGGTCTTGACACGACCGGTGACATCATCGGACTTGACGGTGAGGATTTCTTGCAGGGTATAAGCGGCGCCATATGCTTCCAGAGCCCAGACTTCCATTTCGCCGAAACGCTGACCGCCGAACTGTGCCTTACCACCCAGAGGTTGTTGTGTAACCAAGGAGTATGGGCCAGTGGAACGGGCGTGGATTTTATCATCGACCAAGTGGTGAAGTTTGAGGAAGTAAACATAGCCGACGGTGACGGCGTTGTCGAACTGATCGCCGGTACGGCCATCATAGAGGATGGACTTGCCGTCTTCACGAAGGCCAGCCATTTTCAGGGTGTCGCGGATTTCGGCTTCGGTTGCGCCGTCGAAAATTGGGGTGGCAATTTTCCAGCCCAAAGTTTTAGCAGCGTAGCCCAAGTGAACTTCCAGCACCTGACCGATGTTCATACGTGAAGGAACGCCCAGCGGGTTCAAAACGATATCCAATGGAGTGCCGTCTGGCAGGAAAGGCATATCTTCTTCTGGCAACACGCGGGAAACAACGCCCTTGTTACCATGGCGACCTGCCATCTTATCGCCGACGGAGATTTTCCGTTTTTGGGCGATGTAGACGCGGACAACCTTGTTGACGCCAGGGCTGAGATCGGTGCCCTTATCGCCTTTGGAGAACACCTTTACATCCACGATGATGCCGCACTCGCCGTGAGGCACTTTCAAGGAGGAATCGCGGACTTCGCGGGCTTTTTCGCCAAAGATGGCACGGAGGAGGCGTTCTTCTGCAGTCAGTTCGGTTTCGCCCTTGGGGGTGACCTTACCAACCAGATAATCGCCAGGCACAACTTCTGCACCGATGCGGATGATGCCGTTTTCATCCAAGTCCTTCAGCGTATCCTCACCCACATTGGGAATATCGCGGGTGATTTCTTCTGGACCCAGCTTGGTATCACGGGCTTCGGTTTCGTATTCTTCGATGTGGATAGAGGTGAACACGTCCTCACGAATCAGACGTTCATTGAGCAAGATGGCATCTTCGTAGTTATAACCTTCCCAGGTCATAAAGCCGATGAGCACGTTTTTGCCCAGGGAGATTTCGCCTTGTGCGCAAGAAGGGCCGTCAGCCAAAACTTGGTTGCCGATAACACGTTCACCAACTTCCACAATGGGACGTTGGTTGACGCAGGTGCCTTGGTTGCTGCGGGCGAATTTGGACAGAATATGCGTGGTGATGTCGCCATTGTCGTAGCGGACTGTGATTTCATTGGCGGAAACCTTGGTGACCACACCATCGGAAGTGGACTTCATGCAGAC
>JAWXUJ010000276.1:0-2542 GCA_044432765.1 Eubacteriales bacterium
CCCCGGATTTCCAGGTCCCGCATGGCGATTTTGAAGCCGGAGCCGAACTCGGCGAAGTCCCGGATGGCAGAGAGCCGTTTGTCTGCCACTTCTGTCAGGACTTTTCCCTTTTTATAGGTCAAATAGCAGAAGGCATGACGGTTGGAGCGTCCCACCCGACCGCGGAGTTGGTGAAGCTGAGACAGGCCGAATCGGTCGGCATTTTCGATGATTAAAGTGTTCACGTTGGAGATGTCGATGCCGGTTTCGATGATGGTGGTGCAGACTAAAATTTGGACGTCACCGCTGTTCATGTCCTCCATAACCTGGGAAAGTTGGGCTTCCGTCAGCTTGCCGTGCGCCACGCCGATGGTGGCGTTGGGCAACCGTTTTTTCAGGGCGGCGGCGCAGGCTTCGATGGATTCCACCCGGTTGTGGAGGTAGTAGACCTGGCCTCCCCGGGACAATTCTCGGCCGATGGCATCATCTAAAAGCATATCGTTGTGCTCCAGCACAAAGGTTTGCACCGGATGGCGATCCTGGGGCGGTTCCTCGATGGTGGACATATCCCGGATGCCGGAAAGGGCCATATTCAGGGTTCGGGGGATGGGGGTTGCCGACAGGGTCAGCACGTCCACACCCACGGAAATTTCCTTGAGACGCTCTTTGTGGGACACACCGAACCGCTGTTCTTCGTCCACAATCAGCAGTCCCATGTCCTTGAATATAACGTCTTTTTGCAGGAGCTTGTGGGTTCCGATGAGCATATCCGTCTTGCCGGATTTTAGTTCAAATAGAATATTTTTCACCTGTTTTGGTGTGGAAAACCGGGAAATCACGGTGATATTCACAGGAAAACCAGAGAAACGTTTTTTTGCTGTGAGGAAGTGCTGTTGCGCCAACACCGTGGTTGGCACCAGGAGGGCGACTTGTTTGCCGTCCAGAATGGCCTTCATGGCGGCGCGGAGGGCGACTTCCGTTTTGCCGAAGCCAACGTCCCCGCAGAGCAGTCTGTCCATGGGCAGGTGACTTTCCATGTCGCTTTTGATGTCGGCAATGCAGCGGAGTTGGTCGTCGGTTTCGGCGAAGGGGAAGCTCTCCTCAAATTCAGCCTGCCAGGGGGTGTCGGCGGCGAAGGGATAGCCCATGATTTTTTGCCGTTGGGCGTAGAGTTTAATCAGGCCGGCTGCCATGTCTTTGGCGGCTGCCCGGGCTTTTGCCTTGGTTTTTTGCCATTGGTCGCCACTGAGCCGGTTCAATTTTACCGGTGCGTCCTCGCCACCGCCGATGTATTTGGAGACTACATCCAGTTGGGTGGCGGGGACGTAGAGGACGTCGCTACCGCCGTAGGCCACCTTCACATAGTCTCGGGTCACTCCGTCCAGACGGATTGGCTCAATGGCCACGAAGCGACCGATGCCGTACCTCTCGTGCACCACCAAATCCCCGGGGGACAGGTCGGTGAAGGAGGACAGCTTTTTTCGGTTGGTGGCGGCTTTTTTCGAGTTTTTTTGCGTTTTTCGCGGGGCAGTTTGCAGGATTTGTCCTTCGGAGAGGACGGCTAAATGGATGTCCGGGTACTCCATGCCGGCGGGGATATTGCCCTCCACCAGGAGGATTTGTCCCTGGGCGGGGAGGGTTTTTCCCTGGAAGCTGGCGAAGGCCGACAGGCCTTTTTCCCGCAACATATCCAGGAGCAGTTCCCCGCGCCGGCGGTTGCCACAGAGGACAAGGGTGCCGAAATCATTTTTTTGGTAGTGTCGCAAGTCCTCCGCCGCCGTTTCCAGACTGCCACCGTAGGAGGGCAGTTGCTTGGCGGTTGCGGAGAGGAGAACTTTGGGAGGCAGTATTTCCGGGTAACGGGTTGCCAGGAAATTGTCCATATATGTTACAGATTTCCCCTTTAATGTGGTAAAAACACTATCTAAGTCCATGGAGAAGTCGCACAGTTCCCCGACCACTTGCCCACCGCCCAGAAGACCGTCCAACATCAAGCCCTGTTGCTCCACCCTGGTTTTTTCGTGGCGCACCAGGTTGCCGAAGTCGTTGAAAAACACCAATGTTTCACGTGAAACATAGTCGTTTGCACAGGTCAGCTGTGGATAAATCAGCGCCATGTACCGGTCACTGGCGGCGAAGCTGACGTTGTTGCGGAGCAATGTTAAATCCTGTTCTAAAGTTCGGATAAGTTGTTCATTTATGTTTTTTCGACGTTTTTGTTTGGCTAAAAGTTTCTCAATATCGTTACACAGGCCTTCCATCCCCTGGGGATGGAGCCGTGGTTGTGTCTCTGCTACCGGCAAAATCACCGCGTTTTCCACATTTTCTGTGCGACGCTGTGTAGAAACGTCAAAGAATCCCATGATGTCCAGGTCATCGCCGAAGAATTCCACACGGAGGGGCTGTGGGTAGGCCGGAGAAAATACGTCCAAAATCCCGCCACGGAGGGCAAATTGCCCCACACCCTCCACCAGAGTCGTTCGCGCATAGCCATTTCGTTCTAAATTTCTGGGTAATTCGTTTAAATCATAGGTTTTTCCCGCCTGAAAATCCAAAATACTCT
>JAWXUJ010000277.1:0-2539 GCA_044432765.1 Eubacteriales bacterium
CCCTCCGTCAAGTCATTTTCGACATCGGCGGTGGCATTAAAGATGGCAAAAAGTTCAAAGCTGTCCAAATCGGTGGCCCCTCCGGTGGCTGTTTGACTGAAGAACATTTGGACTTGCCCTTGGACTTTGACTCCCTGAAAGCCGCAGGCGCTATGATTGGCTCCGGTGGTCTGGTGGTCATGGACGAGGACACCTGCATGGTGGAAATCGCCCGATTCTTCATGCACTTCACCCAAAATGAATCCTGCGGCAAGTGTGTACCATGCCGGGAAGGCACCAAGGTCATGCGCCGGATTCTGGAAAATATTGTTGCAGGCAAAGGCAAAGTGGAAGATCTGGACACTCTGCTGGAATTGGCAGAAACCATTTCCCAAACCGCCCTCTGCGGCCTGGGCAAGACGGCTCCATCCCCTGTAGTCAGCACCATCACCCACTTCCGGGACGAGTATTTGGCTCATATTGTGGACAAAAAATGTCCAACCAAGGTATGCCAAGCCCTGAAGCAATACGCCATCAATCCAGAAATCTGCATCGGTTGCTCCAAGTGCTCCAAAATCTGTCCCGCTGGTGCCATCTCAGGCAAGGTCAAGACACCATTTGTCATCGACCAAGAAAAGTGCATCAAGTGCGGTGCCTGTGTGGATGCCTGCAAATTCAATGCGGTTGGGGAGGTGTAATCATGACAAAGAAATTTATGACAATCGACGGCCTGAAAGTCGAATTTACCGATGAAAAGAACATTTTGAGTATCATCCGGAACACCGGCATTGAACTGCCCACCTTCTGTTACTACTCCGAACTGTCCATCTACGGCGCTTGCCGGATGTGCGTGGTAGAGGATCAACGTGGCAACGTCATGGCCTCTTGCTCCACCGAGCCAAGAGATGGCATGATCATCAAAACCCACACTCCAAAACTGCAAAAGCACCGCAAAATGATTCTGGAATTGCTGCTGTCCTCCCACTGCCGTGACTGCACCACTTGTGAGAAAAACGGCAAATGCAAGCTCCAAGAATTGGCACTTCGCTTTGGCATCACCAATGTTCGCTTCGACGATGGCAAGCCTTTCTTCAAGCACCACCCTAAGGACTTGTCCAGTGTGTCCATTGAACGGAATCCCAACAAGTGCATTCTTTGCGGTGACTGCGTCCGTGTTTGTAGCGAAATGCAAAATGTGGGTGCCATCGACTTTGCCTACCGTGGCTCCAAGGTCATCGTCACCCCTGCCTTTGAAAAGCCACTGGCAGAGACCGACTGCGTCAACTGCGGTCAATGCGCCGCCGTCTGTCCCACCGGTGCCATCGTCATCAAAAACGACAAGCAAAAGGTTTGGGATGCCATCTATGACCCCGACATCCAAGTGGTTGCCCAGGTGGCGCCTGCTGTCCGTATTGCCATCGGCACCGAGTTCGGTTTGGAAGACGGCCTAAACAGCATCGGTAGAGTCACCGCCTCCATGCGTAAAGTGGGCTTTGACCATATTTACGACACCTCTGTGGGCGCAGACCTGACCATCATGGAAGAATCCAAAGAACTGGTGAAACGTCTCCAAGACGGCAAGAATTTGCCTATGTTTACCTCTTGCTGTCCTGCCTGGGTTCGCTATGTGGAAACCAAGCACCCAGAATACCTGGAATCTCTGTCCACCTGCCGTTCTCCCATGCAGATGTTTGGCTCTGTCATCAAAGAGGAAGAGCAAACCCGGGATACCCGAAAAATATTCTCCGTTGCCATTATGCCCTGTACTGCCAAAAAGTACGAAGCTGTTCGAGATGAGTTTAAAAAGGATGGTGAGCCCTACATCGATGCCGTGTTGACCACTCAAGAACTGGCACAGATGATTGAAGAAGCCGGCATCCAATTTGCCAACCTGGAACCAGAATCCATGGACGCACCCTACGGCCTGTACAGTGGCGGTGGTCTGTTGTTTGGTGCCACCGGTGGTGTTACCGAAGCCGCTGTCCGTCGCATCATGGACGACCAAAGCCCTGCCGGCCTGCGGGAACTGGAGTTCTCCGGTGTCCGTGGCATGGACCACGTGAAGGAGGCCAAGATTATGGTAGGGGAGCGCGAAGTCTCCATCGCCATTGTCAGCGGACTTGCAAATGCCGAGACACTGATTCAAAAAATCAAGTCCGGTGAAGCCTACTATGATTTCGTGGAAGTCATGGCTTGCCAAGGTGGCTGTATTGCCGGTGCTGGTCAACCCATCGCCAACTCCACCAACAAGAAAAAGCGTATGGACGGCCTATACCGCAGCGACAAGTTCGCCCAGTTCAAGTGCTCCAACGAAAACCCAATCATGGATACCTTGTACAGCACCGTTCTCCACAACCGCACCCACCAAATGCTTCACGTTCACTACAAGCACAATTAAACCAAAAGGCGTTGTACAAAAACCAATGTCATTAAGTTAAACGATTCCAATAGTAGAATCGCTAGGCAAAAACATAGAAATCTAAAAATGGGCAGAACAACCAAGCAGATTGAAAAATCCGCTTGGTTGTTCTTATAAACAGGCATCAAGCCAGGCGATAGC
>JAWXUJ010000278.1:0-2530 GCA_044432765.1 Eubacteriales bacterium
GTGTCGGCTTCGATACCTCCGATGCAATCCTGGGTCTGATCGAAGACGGCTACCTGCTGGCTACTATGGCTCAAAACCCCGGCACCATGGGTGCTATGGGTGTTGCAGCTGCAGTCTCCGCACTGGAAGGCGAATCCCTGGGCGGCATCGTCCTGGATACCGGCGTCTCCGTCATCGGTGGCTAATCTCTAACCCCAAACTAAAAAATGGTGTCGATGAAATACTCGACACCATTTTCTTTACCCTCTCCCCCGGCCTATTCTGCTCTATTTTTCAGGTATTTTCTCCAAAAGTCCAAATCATCTGTTGAATTTTTTGTGGATTTGTGATAAACTATACTGTATAAATCAACAAAATGGGAGGAAATCATGCTGAAGGTTATCATTGCAGACGACGAAGCGCGCATTGTTCGACTAATTTGCGCCCTAATCGACTGGAACGCTCTGGATTTAGAGATTGTTGCAACTGCCTCCGACGGAATTTCTGCCACCCAACAGGTGCTTTTGCACCAGCCCGACATCTTGATCACTGACATTCGGATGCCCGGTCGAGATGGCCTGGATTTAATCAAGGCCGTCAAGTCCGAAAACCAGGACTTGGAGGTCATCATCATCAGTGGCTATGCCCACTTCCCCTATGCCCAGGCCGCCATCTCCTACGGTGTGTCTGACTATCTGCTAAAGCCCATCAACAAAGAGGATTTGACCCAAACCCTGTTGAAACTGAAGGAAAAAATCCTGACCCGTCGTTTTAGCCGAAACAACGTGCTCCAACTGATGGCCAAGGAACAACACGCCAAAACCCGTATGCAAAACCAGTTGGCTCTGGATTTACTGGAGAAAGGCCCCATCTCCCTCCACGACTTGGATGAGCAGTACGGCTTTCCCACCCCTGGAGACACGGTGCAAGCATTCTGCCTAAAATTGGACTACGACACCATCAGCCAAGAGGCGCTCCAAGTGGTCTACGACAAGGCCGGTGCTATTTTCAAGTCCAACTTGAAAAACCTCTGCACCACCCTGACGCTGAACACCAATGGACAGTATCTCTATGGCCTGATGAACTTTGACGGCAGCCGTCAAGGAGACATCAAGCGGATTCTGCGGGACTGCCTCAACCAGTTGGTCACCCAAAAAGCCATGTTGGGCGACATTGAATTCACCATCACCCTGGGCTTCGCCACCAAGGATAAGCTCCAACTGAGCATTGCCCTCCAAAACAGTCTGGACATGGTGCCAGAGCGCATCGTCGCCAAGACGGAACATCTCATCGACACCCTCCCCAGCAAGTTGGGTCTTCAAGACCAGAGCTTTATGGAGCGATACACCCGCCAGATTGCCACCGCCATGGACACCTTGGACAAAGCAGAAAGCAACCAGGCTGTCCAGGCCTTGCAACGCCACCTGCTGTCCCTGAAAACCATCCGCGGTCAGGAAGTGCTCCATGTGCTCAACTTCGCCAGCACCGCCTTTGTGATGCGCTCCAATGTGCAAAACCAAGGGGAATTACTGGAGAATTTCAAACAGCAATGCGACCGTTGTGGCTCCATCCCCCTTCTCTTCCGCCTGTTGTCCCATCTGCAACAGACCATTTTGGATGAGATGCAGTCTCAGCACGACAATGAGGCTCTTCGCCCCATTCGGCTTGCCAAGCAATACATCCAAAATCATTACAGCGAGGCCATCACCCTGGAGCAAATCAGCGACATTGTCGGCCTCAGCCCCACCTATTTCAGCACCCTGTTCAAAAAGGAAACCGGCGAGGGCTTTGCAAAATATCTCATCGCCATTCGAGTGGAACAGGCCAAAATTCTCCTGCGGGAGTCCAACCTGTCCATCTCCGCCATCTGCAAAGAGGTGGGCTACAACGATGTGAAGCACTTCAACCAGACCTTTGAAAAGGCCTGCGACATCAAACCCAGTGTTTACCGCAAGCTCTATGGCTAGGAAGGAGACCCTTTGAAGCTAAAATACATCTCTGTCCGCGTCTTTTGGACTTGGCTTCTCTTTCTACTGATTTTTGTGGCGCGGTTGATATTCGACATCTACCAGTTGATCATGGGGCGCATCTCTTTGCCCAACCTACTGGTCACCATGGGCCTGGTCATTCTGTTTTCCCTGGGCACTTACTTCGGGATTTACAAGCCCTATCAACAGTCGGAAAAAATGATGGAACGGTTTTTGGACGGCCTGGAATTGCCCGACTTTGCCGACGGCAATATGCTCGTCCTAACCCCTGGCACCCACAAGGCCATCCATCGCATTGACCAGGTGCTCCACGCCCCAGAAATCTTCGAGCTGAACAAACGGCAAGCCCAATATCTGGCTCTCCAAAATCAAATCAACCCACACTTCCTCTACAACACACTGGAGAGCATCCGCAGCGAGGCCATCATTGCTGGGCTGCACAGCGTCTCTGATATGACAGAATCTCTGGCAACCTTCTTCCGCTACACCATCTCCAAAGTGGAGAACCTGGTGTCCATCGAAGAGGAACTGGAAAACTGCAAAACCTACTTCCACATCCAGGA
>JAWXUJ010000279.1:0-2520 GCA_044432765.1 Eubacteriales bacterium
ATTTCTCCTTTGGACGGCTCCAAGGTGCTGTTTTCTTTCCTGTCTCAAGAGCACTACCGAACTTTGATGAAGTACGAGCGGTACGGTATGTTGGTGATGATGGCACTTCTGTTTTTGGGTGTGTTGGACGTACCACTGATGTACCTACGGACTGGCCTACTGGATGGTCTGCAATGGGTCATCACCCCGCTGACCAACTGGGCCATTGGTCTGATTGGAGGTTGATTCTGTGGCAGAACCCAGTTATCATCTAACCGCCGTGGTCGCCAACAAAACCGACGAGCCGGAGGATTTCAACGGCCCACTGGATGTGATTTTGCTTCTTTTGAGCAAGCACAAAATCCAGATTCAAGACATTTCTATCACCTCAATTTTGGAGCAGTATTTGGCCTATTTGGACGAAATGCGCCAGTTGGATATGGAAATCGCCAGCGAGTTTATCGCCATGGCCTCCCACCTGATGATGATTAAAACCAAAATGCTCCTCTCCTACGGCGAACAGCAAGAGGCACTGTCGGAGATGGAACTGCTGATTCGCTCCCTGGAGGAACGGCAACGAAAAGAGGCCTACACCCATATCCGGGGTGCTTTTGGATTCTTGGAAGCCGGGTATAATATTGGTAGTCTTCTCTTTGTCAAGGGGCAGGAGCCTTTTAAAAAGGACGGCACCTATCAGTACGTCCACGACAAAAATGACTTGATGCAAGCCATGGCTACCATGGTGGACAGAAGCGAGCAGACCATTCCACCGCCTACGGCAAACTTCGTGGGCATCGTTGGCGCGGAGCCTTTCCCCATTGTGATGAAGGCTAGCCAGATTTTGCGCCGTCTCATGAAGCGGGGAAAGATGGCCTTTCGTGGCCTGTTCCGCGGGTGCACCAGTCGTTCCGAAGTGGTGGCAACCTTCCTGGCAGTGCTGGAATTATGTAAACTGAAATCCGTTTCCCTGGACACAGAGGCCCCCGATATGGAAGTCACCTATCTGGCCATGCCAGAGGAAAATATTTTGAAGCAATCTGAATTTTAGGAGGTGTCGCCGTGGAACAGACGGAACTGCAACGTGCCATTATGGCGATTCTCTTTGCCGCCGGTGAGGCCGTGGGGGCAGAGCGGCTGGCCTTCGCCTTGGACTGCTCCGTCCACACCGTCCGCGAGGAGACAAAAGCCCTTATGGACAGCCTGAACTTCACCCGCAGTGGAGTGCGGATTGTGGCGGTGGAGGATGCCTTCCAAATGTGCTCCGCCGGGGAACACGCCCAGGTGGTCACCAAAACGTTGGAGACGCGAAAACCGCCAAAATTGTCCCAATCTCAACTGGAGACACTGACCGTCATTGCATACTATCAGCCCACCACCAAGGTCTACGTGGAGCAGATTCGAGGGGTGGACAGCGCCTACGCTGTGGGGGCATTGTTGACAAAAAAATTGATTGAGGAGCGGGGGCGGCTCAACGTCCCAGGTCGCCCCATTCTATACGGCACCACCGCCAACTTCCTGCGGACATTCTCTTTGGAAAGTCTGGACGACCTGCCGGAAATTGAAAAAATTACCTTCGGCATCCCAGAGGGGCAACAGATGGAACTGCCTCTGGAAGAACCGCCAAAGGAGGATACGCCATGATAGGCCTGCTCATTGCACTGGCGATTTTGCTGGCACTGGCCTTTCTGCCGGTGGGGATTTGGGTTTCTTATGACAATGAGGATTTCACCATAAAAGTCCCCTTTTGGCTGTGGAAAATCGGTGTTTACCCGAAAAAACCCAAGAAAACCGAAAAGAAGAAGGCTGAAAAACCAGAGAAAAAGCGGGAGATTCCCATTGAAATTTCTCTGGAGAGCATTTTGGAACTTCTGGAATTATTGGCTCGATTTGTGGGCAAAACAGGAAAGAGACTGCGGGTGGAAGAAGTGGATTTGCAGGTTATCTGCGGTGGAGGCAATGCCGCCACTGTGGCACTGGATTACGGCAAAATCTGCGCCCTTGTCTCCGCCACGGAACCACTGTTCGACAGCGTGTTTCGAGCAAAAAAGAAAAATATCCAGGTGGATTTGGATTTTGAAGCGCGCACCCAGTCCACCATTGGTACCATAGACATTCGCCTGTGCTTGGCATCGCTGTTGTATCTGGCGGCGTATTTGGCAAAACATGGGTTCACATTCTACCGAAAAAGAAAGAAGGCGGCGTAATTATGAGTCATCCACTACCCGATATGATGGCGACAGCCATGGAGAAAATCCGCAGTATGACCGACAGCAGTACCATCATTGGCGACCCCATTGTCATCCCCGATGGTGTGACCATCATCCCAGTTTCCAAGGTGTCCTACGGCTTCGGCGGCGGCGGTTCCGATTATGCAACGAAAAATCAAGTAGCGGCGTCCAAGTCCTCCTTTGGTGGTGGCTTGGGTGTGGGTGTGACCATCACTCCGGTGTCCTTTATGGTGGTCAAAGGCGACAGCGTGCGGATGCTTGCCATTCCACAGCCTGCCACCAACACCGCAGACCGCGTACTGGAAATGATTCC
>JAWXUJ010000280.1:0-2507 GCA_044432765.1 Eubacteriales bacterium
GATTGGAGGAAGTTGTAGATGCACACAGGCATGAACACGTTCAGCTCGAAGTTGCCTTGAGAGGCAGCCATGCCGACAGCAACGTCGTTGGCCATAACTTGGACAGCCACCATGGTGAGAGATTCACACTGGGTGGGGTTGACCTTACCGGGCATGATGGAGGAACCGGGTTCGTTTTCTGGAATGAAAATTTCACCCAGACCGCAACGTGGGCCACTGGACAACCAGCGAACGTCGTTGGCAATCTTCATCAAGTTGGCGGCCAGTGCCTTCAATGCACCATGGGCGAAGACCAGTTCGTCCTTGGAAGTCAAGGCGTGGAACTTGTTTTCTGCGGTGATGAAGGTTTTGCCAGTCAGTTCAGATACTGCTTCTGCGACCTTCACATCGAAGCCAGCAGGGGTGTTGAGGCCAGTACCGACGGCGGTGCCGCCCAATGCCAATTCCTTCAATCCGGGCAGAGCCAACAGCAGTTGACCTTTGGTTTTTTCCAACATATTTCTCCAGCCAGAAATCTCTTGGGAGAAGGTGATGGGAGTGGCATCTTGGAGGTGAGTTCTGCCAGATTTGACCACGCCTTCATGTTCCTTTTCCAGACGAACCAAAGTTGCGTGGAACAGGTCGATGGCAGGGAGGACTTCGTCCTCAATGGCGATAACAGCTGCAATGTGCATGGCAGTTGGGAAGGTATCGTTGGAGGATTGAGACATATTGATGTCATCGTTGGGATGGAGCAATGCTTTACCAACCAGCTCGTTGCCACGGTTTGCGATGACTTCGTTGGCATTCATGTTGGATTGGGTGCCGGAACCAGTCTGCCACACAACCAGAGGAAAGTGGTCATACAATGCGCCTGCAATGACTTCGTCACAAGCCTTAGAGATGAATTCCAGCTTTTCAGCGGTCATTTTCTCAGGCTTGCAGGAGGCATTTGCCATGGCGGCAGCCTTTTTCAGAATGCCAAATGCGTGGGTGATTTGACGAGGCATCAATTCTCCACCGATTTTGAAATTTTGGAAACTTCTTTGGGTTTGTGCGCCCCAATAGCAGTCTGCAGGTACCTGCATCTCACCCATGGAGTCTCTTTCAATCCGATATTCCATTGGAATCACTCCTTACAGTTCAATCTGAGACAGAACAGCGCGCAGCTTTTCTGCACTATTTTGCATTCTCACAACTTCTTCGTCGGTCAGGGTGTTCATAATCTTACCACGGACACCGTTTTCATCCAGCATAGCCAGGGTGCTGAGGCAGATATCATCCACACCGTATTCACCGTGCATCATGGTAGAGACGGTAACCGCGGTGCCAGCATCGTTTTTCAAACATTTAATCAAGTGGCAGACAGAAATGGCAACTGCATAGAAGGTAGCGCGCTTGGCCTTGATGATCTTGCCACCAGAGGTGCGGACAAACTCTTCCATCTTGAGCTTATCTTCTTCTGAGTTCCAGTTGATTTTGGCCTTGTCTGGGGAGTGGTCAGGATATTCGTCAATGTGGTTGTTGGCGATGGTAGCCAAGGACCAGGGCACGAAAGAGGAGTCGCCGTGCTCGCCATAGACGTGGGCGTGAACATTTTTAGGGCTAATGCTCATTTTCTTTGCCAACTCAGCTTGCAGACGAGCGGTATCCAAAACAGTGCCAGAACCGATGATGTGGCTCTCGGGAACGCCAGAGATTTTGGTGAACACATAGGTCAAAATGTCAACAGGATTGGATACGATGACGTACTTTGCATCAGGTGCAGCCTTAACGATTTGTGGGGTGATTTGCTTCAGAATGTTGACGTTGGTTTGTGCCAGCTCCAGGCGGGTTTGACCAGGTTTTCTGCCAATGCCAGAGGTAATGATGACGATGTCAGAACCAGCAGCATCTTCAAAATCGCCACTTCGTACAATGGCAGGTGCACAGAAGCTAACGCCTTGATAGATGTCCATGGCTTCGCCATAGGATTTTTCCTTGTCAATGTCGACCAGCAACACTTCGCCAGCCAATCCCATGGTTACGATATTGTTCGCGATGGTTGCGCCGACGTTGCCGGTGCCAATGATGGTAATTTTGCCCATAATTTTATACCTCTTTCATAATTCATAGCCATTCGGCTTTTGTTGGTTTCTTTACGTTCATATTATAGCACAAATCTATTCAGTATACAAGTATCGATATAAAAATATTTGTATAAAAAATACTCCAAAATTTGGTTGGTATTCAGTATTTTGCACAAACCGTTTTCCAACGCGCACATCTTGTATCATTCATATACATTTTACACCATATATACCATATAATCAAGGAGTATTCTCTATATTTTTATCGATAGTTTTCTACGGTTGTTCAAAATTTCAACATTTGACCCCAAATGTAAAAAACACCCGCCTTCAGGCGGGTGTTTTTTACAGCTATTTCGCTCTGGTTTCCAAAGTCGTATAAGCACGACGGCGGAACAGCGCTTTATAACCAGGACGCATAATCCGTCCGCAGGTGATCAGTTCTTCCATCCGGTGGAC
>JAWXUJ010000281.1:0-2469 GCA_044432765.1 Eubacteriales bacterium
TGTCGGGCGACTGACCGGGAAAATAGGTAATGCCAACACAGAAAACCGTATCGAAAGATACGGTTTTTTGCTATTTTAAAACAAAAATTGGAAGCACTGGAACGCCGAAAATACTTGTCGGGCGACTGACCGGGAAAATAGGTAATGCCAACACAGAAAACCGTATCGAAAGATTTCGTAAAGCATGGACTTGCTCCTGCCACTATAATTCTATGTCCCCTGAAAAGGATTTTATTGCGTTTGGGACAAAGCGCCATCGCTAGGTGGCATCGGGACGTCGCGGATGCCGTCCCTTACAGAGAAAAGGGCGGTTAATTAAGGTAAAAAAGACGGCTTTCGCCGTCTTTTTTTATGTACGCATATGAGGTGGCGCGACGCTGGCCCGTTCCACCAGCTGAGTGGAGACGTAGGTCTGTTGGAAGGAGTTGAGAGGGATGCCCAATTCTTTTTGACGGATGCGGTAGAACAGAAGGTTCCCAGCCACGGCACCCAAATCGTCCATAAAGGACTTGATGCTGGTGATTTGGGGCTCTGTCATCTGGGCGATGGGCACGTCGTCAAAGCCCACCACGGAAACCTGCTCTGGCACCTGGATGCCCTTGGCCTTCATGGCGCGGATGGCGGCAGCTGCCAGCACATCGTTTTCTGCAAAAAAGCCTTCTGGTAATTTGGGGTTGGTCTCCAGCCAGTCCAACACGTCTTGGTAGGTGTTTTCATAGGAGATGTCCACGGGAACCACCACAGGTTCCCCGAAGCCTGCCGCCGAAAGGGTGTCGTAGATGCCACGTTCCCGTTCCATAAAGGCGGAGATTCTGGTTTTTGAGCGAAGATAGCCCAGGGAGGTACAGCCTTGCTCCACCAGGTGGGCAATGGCCAGGCGAGCGCCGCCGTAGTTGTCGTTGCTGATGCAGTCCACTTGGCCTGCGAGGAGCATATTGTCCAGGACGATGATGGGAATGTCGCCACACATGGCGAAGTAGTCTAAAATTTGGAAGGAGTTTGCCGTGGTGATGTCAGTGCCCAAGAGAATCAACCCGTCGATGTGTTGGAGCAGGGAGATATTGGCCTCATCAAAAATATGATCCTCATATAAATACCGCACCATGGTGTTGTAGCCCTCGGCGGCGGCGATTTTTTCGATGCCCTCCAGAACGTAGGTGGAGAAGGGGCTGTGCTTGGAGGCGGTGCCTGCCAAGGTCATGTAGCAAAGGGTTTTACTGGGGGATTGGGCATCTGCCGCACGGGGGGCTTTGTAGCCCAAATCATCCGCCATCTCCAAAACGGCTTGCCGCGTTTTCTCGCTGACACCAGCCTTGCCGTTCAGCGCCAGGGATACAGCGGTAGGGGAAATGTTCAAGGCCTCTGCAATCATTTTAGCGGTGACGACTGCCATAAAAACCCTCCTTTATTAAATATGTATGAATTCCAAAATATGCTTGTATGGGCATTATACTTTATTTCAACTAAATAATCAAGTGTTAATTGCTAAAATTAGCCTGAAATTTTAAATTTATTTTAACAAGTAGGTGAGAAATGATGAAAAATGAGAAAACCTTCCAATAAACACCGCAGGGCTTAGGAAATTAAACGTTCTATAAATTTGGGATTGGTTGGGTTTCTTTCCGAAGTATTCCCAAATCTGGCAGGAAACGACCAGTTTTTCAGGTGGATTTGCATAAAAGAGAACACGCTGGATTGTATACATTGCTATATTATTGAAATTATTAAAATTTATGTTGACATTAGCAAAAATTAAGTTTAGAATTAGGACAGTCGTAGGAGACACCTATGACCTCGGCAATTGGCCGAGCAACTTAATATCTGGAGGAAGTATCATGAAAAAGATTATCGCAATGCTTCTGGCTATGGTAATGGTCTTTGCAGTCGCTGGCTGCGCAAGCACCTCTACCACCGAAAGCACCACCGCTGCTGAGACCACCACTGCAGCTACCACCGAAGAAGCCGCTCCTGCTGAAGAAGCCGCTGCTGCTGTTGAAGAAGCCGCTCCTGCTGTTGAAGGCGGAAGCAACCTGGTCGGCGTGGCAATGCCTACCCAAGACTTGCAACGTTGGAACCAAGATGGCTCTAACATGAAGGCTGAGCTGGAAGCTGCTGGTTACACCGTTGACCTGCAATACGCTGCCAACGACATCGCTACTCAAGTTACCCAAATCCAAAACATGATCGCCAATGGCGCTGAATGTCTGGTTATCGCTTCCATCGACGGCTCTGCTCTGGGCACCGTTATGGCTGAAGCCGATGCTGCTGGCATCCCTGTCATCGCTTATGACCGCTTGATCATGGACTCCACTGCTGTCACCTACTATGCAACCTTCGACAACTGGGACGTCGGCGTGAAGCAAGGCGAATACATCGTCGAAGCTCTGGGTCTGGAATCCAACGCTGGTCCTTTCAACATCGAATACATCACCGGCGACCCCGGCGACAACAACATCAACTTCTTCTTTG
>JAWXUJ010000282.1:0-2468 GCA_044432765.1 Eubacteriales bacterium
GTCGGTGACTTCCACAGCCTTCATGGCAGGGGCTTGGTCGAAGGGGATGACGTCGGAGGGGATTTCCAGATAGGTTTCCAACTCATCGGAAATCTTGCTGGAACGGTTGCCGTTCCAGAAGTAGGTGACGTGACCGTACTTTTGGGTTTCGGACACAGCGAACTCACGCACACCGGCCTTGCACAGAGTTTCGGTCAAGGTGTTTTCAATGACAGGAGGTTGCACCAGATAGTTTTCGGGGATGTTCAGGTCGCCGTCGTATTGCAGCATACCGGCGAACAAAACTCCAGTGTAGCCGGGACGGTCAAATGCGGTGAATTCCTTGCGGTCGAAGGCCAGGGAGATTTCCTGGGCACGGTCGCCACGGAAGTTGAACAGGACAACGCTGTCGCCATTTGCAATCTTTGCCACAGGGATTTCACCGTCGGCGATGACGAAGGGGGGCAGGTCTTGGTCGATGCAACCGGTTTCTGCGCGGAAGGTTTCGATGGCGGCCAAGGTGTTGGGGAACAT
This sequence comes from Eubacteriales bacterium, assembly GCA_044432765.1. Lineage (GTDB taxonomy): Bacteria > Bacillota > Clostridia > Oscillospirales > Oscillospiraceae > Avoscillospira_A. Next base: position 514 of record JAWXUJ010000282.1, read on the forward strand.
ACGGCCCTTGGCTTCCACATGGGTTCTCCAGCCGGTTTCCACCATGCTCCAGTTGGCTTCATAGCGATCCATGGTGATGTTCATACGACCGCCACCAGAGGCGATGCGGTAGGTATAGCCGTCGCCAGACAGCTCTGCCAGCAGGTTTTCCAGTGCTTCCACATAGTCAGGAGCGGAGGTTGCAGGGACGTCACGACCGTCCAACAAGATGTGGCAGTATGCTTTTTTCACGCCGTCGGCCTTGGCTTGTTTCAGCAGGGCGAACAGGTGGGAGATGTTGGAGTGAACGTTGCCGTCAGACAGCAGGCCAATGAAGTGGAAGGCCTTTTCGCCATTGATGCAGTTGTCGGACAGTTTTTTCCAAGTGGGGGATTGGAACAGGGAACCGTTTTCGATGCTGACACCGACCAGTTTTGCGCCTTGGGCGTAGACTTGACCGCAACCTAGGGCGTTGTGACCCACTTCAGAGTTGCCCATGTCTTCATCGGAAGGCAGGCCAACGGCTTCGCCGTGGGCTTTAATCCAGGCATAGGGTTGTTCTGCAAACAACTTGTCCAGGACAGGGGTGTTTGCAACCTTGACAGCATCGCCAGCGCCACCGTCGCCTTTGCCAACGCCGTCCATAATCACCAATACAATGGGTTTTTTCATAAGGTAAATCCTCCATTTTTTATGGCACCGCCAAAAGTTGAGGTGCACTATTACATATTCTTCTACCTTATATCATACTATAAAAATAAAAAAATTACAAGGAAAATTTTATTTAATTTAAGGCCATATTCTCTTCAAACAGATTGGAGATTCTTGCAATGAGGGGTTTGTTAGATTGAATGTTGGGGTGGGATTGGAGATAGGTGATGCTGGCGTCTTGTGCGGTTTTTAAGACGTCCAAGTCCAGTGCCAGATTTGCCACTTTGAACAGTGGTAGGCCACTTTGGCGGCTGCCGAAGAAGTCGCCAGGGCCACGGAGTTCCAGGTCGGCCTGGGCGATTTCAAAGCCGTTGGTGGTACTACAGAAGGTTTTCAGCCGAGCTCGGGTTTCCACGTTGGTGTTATTGGAGATGAGCACACAGAAGGATTTGTCCTTCCCACGTCCCACCCGCCCACGGAGTTGGTGGAGCTGGGACAGGCCGAAACGGTCAGCATTTTCGATGACCATCAAGGTGGTGTTGGGCACGTCCACACCAACTTCCACCACGGTTGTGGAGACTAAAATCTGGATTTCACCACCGGCGTATTGGTGCATCACTGCCTCTTTTTCCGCAGCCTTCATCTTGCCGTGGAGTAGTCCCACGGTTAGGTCGGGGAAAATGACGTTGCCTAATTCCTCTGCCACCACGGCGGCGGGGGTCAAGTCGCTGTCGGGGTTGTCCTCGATGGCGGGGCAGACCACGTAGACTTGGTTGCTGTTTTCCACCTGCTGACGAATGAAGTTGTACATCCGGTGCCGCTTGCTTTCGCTGACCAGGAAACTGTCGATGGTTTGACGACCTGGGGGCAATTCGTCCATGATGGATACATCCAAATCGCCGTAGAGAATCAAGGCCAGTGTCCGGGGAATGGGGGTGGCGGACATGACCAGTAGGTGGGGGGCGAAGCCCTTTTCTGCCAGAGCGGCGCGTTGGGCAACGCCAAATTTGTGCTGTTCATCGGCGATTACCAGCTCCAGGTTTTGGAAGGCCACATCGCTGGTGATGAGCGCATGGGTGCCGATGACCAGTTGGACATTGCCAGAGGTGATATCGCCCTTGATGACTGTCTTTTCTCTGGCTTTCAGGGAACCAGTCAGTAAGGCTGTGGTGATGCCTAGCGGGGCGAATAGGGCAGAAAGGGCGCGGTGGTGTTGTTCTGCCAAAATCTCCGTAGGCGCCATAAAGGCTACTTGTCCGCCGTTGCTGGCTACGGCAAAGGTCGCCGCGGCGGCAACGGCTGTCTTGCCGCTGCCCACATCACCT
>JAWXUJ010000283.1:0-2467 GCA_044432765.1 Eubacteriales bacterium
ACAGTTGCTCTGCGGTGAAGGCGGTTTCGATGGTGGTGACCTTTACGTCATCCACGGAAACACCACCTTGTTGCACCAGACGGCGACCTTCGCCCTTACTGGGAATCAAGCCACAAGCCAGCATCAAGTCCAGGATTTGGATGGAACCGTCGGTCAGTTGATCGATGGTCAGTTCGGTGGTGGGCATATTGCTGTCGTCTGCACCACCGGCGAATAGTGCCAATGCTGCGGATTTGGCATTTACAGCCTCTTCGGTGCCGTGGATCATCTGGGTCAGTTCAAAGGCCAGGATTTCCTTGGCTTGGTTCAGTTGGCTACCTTCCCACTTATCCATTTCATTGATTTCATCCAGAGGCAGGAAGGTCAACATCCGGATGCACTTCAGCACATCTTGGTCGCCAACATTGCGCCAGTATTGGTAGAATTCAAAGGGAGAAGTCTTATTGGGATCAAGCCAAACGGCGCCGTTGGCGGTTTTTCCCATCTTCTTACCTTCGGAGTTCATCAGCAACGTGATGGTCATGGCGTGGGCATCCTTGCCCAGTTTGCGACGAATCAGTTCGGTACCACCCAACATATTGCTCCATTGGTCGTTGCCACCAAACTGCATATTGCAACCGTGACTTTGGAACAGGTGATAGAAGTCGTAAGACTGCATGATCATGTAGTTGAATTCCAAGAAGCTGAGGCCTTTTTCCATCCGTTGCTTATAGCACTCGGCGCGGAGCATATTGTTGACAGAGAAGCAAGCACCTACTTCGCGGAGCAATTCCACATAGTTCAGCTCCATGAGCCAATCGGCGTTGTCCACCATCTGGGCTTTGCCTTCGCCGAATTCGATGAACTTGGACATTTGGGCGCGGAAACAGTCGCAGTTGTGCTTGATGGTATCGGTGGTCAGCACATTCCGCAGGTCGCTACGTCCGGAGGGATCGCCGACCATGCCGGTACCGCCGCCGATGAGGGCGATGGGCTTGTTCCCCGCCATTTGGAGGCGCTTCATTAGGCACAGAGCCATAAAGTGGCCTACGTGGAGGCTGTCAGCAGTGGGGTCAAAGCCGATATAAAAGGTGGCCTGACCATTGTTGACCAGCTCGCGAATTTCTTCTTCATCGGTAACCTGGGCGATGAGGCCACGGGCAACCAGTTCTTCGTAAATCTTCATTAAAGTTCTCCTTAGTTAGGTTTTCAACATTTCTCCCGCACTTTTCAGCGTAGTTTCTGTGATTTTTGCACCGCCGATGATTCTGGCGATTTCGGCTTTTCTGCCGTTTTTGTCCAAAGGCTCCACGGAGGTAAAGGTTCTACCATCGCGCTCCCCTTTGGAAATATAGAGATGGGTGTCCGCCATAGCGGCTATTTGCGCCAGGTGGGTGACACACAAAATCTGCTTGGTGGTCGCCACTGCGGACAGTTTGTTGGCGACTTTTTGAGCGGCTTGCCCACTGATGCCGGCATCCACCTCGTCAAAAATTAAGGTTTCCACTGCATCTTGCTCTGCCATGACGTTTTTGAGGGCCAACATAATCCGCGCCAGTTCGCCACCGGAGGCCACTTTGGACATGGGCTTCAAAGACTCACCCACATTGGCGGACATGAGGAATCGCAGGTCATCCATTCCTCGTTCGGTCAAGTCGGTTTCCATAAATTCACAGGTGAACTGGACTTTGGGCATATCCAGTTGGGATAGTTCCGATAAAATGCGGGCGGACAGTTGTTCGCTACCTACCTGTCGCGTTTGGCGCAGTGCCATGGCGGCCTGCTCGGCAGCAAGCCGTTGTTTGCCTAGGATTTTCTCCAGGCGCATCATCCGATCGGAGGAAAATTCGATTTCATCCAACTCGTCTCTTGCTCGTTGGAGGTATTCCAGAACTTTTTCGCAGTCCCCTCCGTATTTCCGGCGAAGTCGCTTTAGGATTTCCAATCGGCCTTCCAACTGCTCCAGTTCCTCTTCGGAGAAGGAAAGTTCATCCCGCAAGTCACGCAATTCCTCGGTGACGTCCTGGACAGCGTAGGTCAAATCGGTTAATTTGGCACCCAATGGGTCTATGGAATCGTCCAGTCTGGCAAGTTGGAGGACGGCTCGCTCTGCATCCTTCATCATGGCGCAAGCGCCATCGGAGTCGTCGCCACCGTAGAGGGCCTCCACAGCATTTGCCAGCCCTACTGCTAATTTTTCTGCGTTGAGAAGACGTTTCCTCTGTTTTTCCAGTTGGACATCCTCGCCAATTTTAGGGTCTGCTTCTTCGATTTCATGAATGTGCCCTTTTAGGGATTCCATTCTTCGCAGTTTTTCCCCCTCGTCCATAGACAGCTTACGGATTTCGCCCTGAGTTTTTTGGACGGCGGTGAAAGCCAGTAGATAGTCCTCTCGCTGTTTTTCGTTGCGGGCGAAGTCGTCTAAGTATTGCAGGTGGTTGGCTTCGTCAAAGAGCTGTTGGCTGTCGTGTTGACCGTGAATTTGAAT
>JAWXUJ010000284.1:0-2465 GCA_044432765.1 Eubacteriales bacterium
CCATCGTCACCGTTTTAGGCGGTTTTGCCATTTTGGCAGGCATTTTTGTCTATACCCGAAAGGAGACTACATGAAGTATTTTCTCTCCGTTTTACAGGGGATGTTCATTGGCTGTGGGGCGATTTTGCCCGGCATCAGCGGTGGCGTTCTCATGGTGTCCTTTGGGATTTACCAACCGGTGATGGCATTGTTTGCCCATCCCATCCAGAACTTTAAAAAGGTAGTGCCCCGACTGCTCCCGGTGGGCATCGGTTGGCTGTTGGGCTTTTGGTTGGCGGCGGTGGCATTGGATGCCTTCTTCTCCACCCAGTCCACCTTGGCCTTGGCTCTGTTTCTCGGCATGATTTTCGGAACCCTCCCTGGACTGTACCAAGAGGCGGGCAAAGAGGGTCGCCACCGAGACAACTTCCTGGCACTGGGGCTGACATTCGCCGTGATGGTGCTGTTTTTCTGGTGCATGGAACACATCACTGCCACCGCCATCACCCCAACGCCAACCTGGTTTTTGGTGGCGGGCATCATCTGGGGGCTGAGCATCACCATCCCCGGCCTCAGTTCCTCCACTCTGCTGATTCTTATGGGACTATTCGAGCCTATGACAGCCGGCTTTGCCTCTTTGGACTTGGGCGTCATCCTGCCTCTGGCACTGGGGGCCGCCATGTCAGTCACCGTCTCCGCTCGCATGGCAAACCGGATGTTCCACCGTCACTATGCCATGAGCTACCACACGGTTTTGGGCATCGTCCTAGCCTCCACCGTCACCATCATCCCCACCGATCTGGCCTCCAACCAACTACTCCCCGCCGCCCTGCTCTGTTGCCTCGGCTGTGGAATCACCCTATATTTGCGAAAATTTGATAAACAATAAAAAAATCGGGGAATTCCCCCGATTTTTTTGCAATACCCTATTGACAAACTGATCTTTTGGTGTATAATAACAGTAATAAGAATCATTATTATAATAATAGAATACAAAACAAAGGACATACTAACAGAAACAAAGGACATACTAACAGAAACAAAGGAGGATTTTCTATGGCAGTTTTACATTTGAACAACGATAATTTCGAGGCAACCATCGCCAACGGCGTAACCTTGGTGGACTTTTACGCACAGTGGTGCGGACCCTGCAAAATGCTGACTCCGGTGATTGAAAAACTGGCTGACCGCTTCGACGGCACCGCCCAAGTCGCCAAAGTCGATGTGGATGTGGCAGGTGCCTTAGCCGCCCAATTCGGCATTATGTCCGTCCCCACCATCCTGATTTTCAAGGACGGAAAACTGATCTCCCAGTCCAGTGGCGCGCAACCAGAATCCAAACTGGCAAGCCAAATCGACGCCGTATTGGCCTAAAAATCAACCGCCCAACATGGTTTGGGCGGTTTTTCTATAAAATATGACAATCCCTATGAATAATGCCAAAAAAAAGACTGAAACTTCGTCATCCTTTACCATTGCAAAATCATGGAAAATGATGAATAATATACTTAGAATACTAGCGCTTGATTACAAATAAGGAGAGGTAATTTCGATGCAACAATTAAAAGATCGTATCATTTCCGAAGGCAAAGTTCTCCCCGGCAATATCATTAAAGTGGATGGTTTCCTCAACCATCGCGTGGATCCAAAGTTAATGCAAGACATCGCCGATGAGTTTGCAAGCCACTTCGACTTGCGACAAGTCAGCCTGATTTTGACCGCTGAAGCCAGTGGCATCGCCTTGGCATCCATCTGCGCCCAACGGTATGGCCTGCCCATGATTTTTGCCAAAAAGGCAAAGAGCGACAACATCGAAGGTGGCCTCCATCAAAGTGACATCTACTCCTATACCTATAAGAAAAAAGTCACCCTGTTGGTGTCCAACGAATGGATCAAACCACAAGACAAAGTCCTAATCATCGACGATTTCATGGCAAATGGCGAAGCCATCCGCGGCCTATGTGATATCGTCAAGTCTGTTGGCGCAACCCTGGTTGGCGTTGGCTGTGCCGTTGAAAAAGGCTTCCAAGGCGGTGGTGACCGTCTCCGCGCCAGTGGCATCAACCTGAAATCCCTGGCAATCATCGAACGTGCCGACGAAAACGGCATCCTGTTCCGCGAAGGCTAATCCCCAATAAAGCGACACCTCACTTGTTTCTGGCAGGAAATGCTACTGGAAACAAGTGGGGTGTTTTTTTGTGAAATCTGTGTAAAATTTTTAAGTTGATTTTAGGTAACCTTGCTATAATCCTAACATCATCACCAAGGAGGTGCATTTTATGGCTGCACAAACCGTGTTCAAACGATATGAACTGAAATATATGCTGACCAACCAGCAATACCAACTACTCCATGTTGCTATGGAAAACCACATGGAACTGGACCAATTTGGTCGCCACACCATTCACAACGTCTACTACGACACCGCCGACTATCTCCTCATCCGCCACTCCCTGGAAAAGCCCGAGTACAAAGAAAAACTCCGG